>NZ_JAGHWR010000005.1:0-48866 GCF_017746155.1 Xanthomonas sp. D-36-1 | reverse complement strand
TGCCGGCGATGGGGAGCGTGCGTCTGTGAACCGGGAAATTCCCGCGGAAAGCG
This sequence comes from Xanthomonas sp. D-36-1, assembly GCF_017746155.1. NCBI lineage: Bacteria > Pseudomonadati > Pseudomonadota > Gammaproteobacteria > Lysobacterales > Lysobacteraceae > Xanthomonas > Xanthomonas sp. D-36-1. The sequence continues at coordinate 48,813 of NZ_JAGHWR010000005.1, read as the reverse complement.
CCAGAAATGGCGAAATTCCGAAGTTCCAAAAGCCACTCTTCGGAACGACGCCACCTTCCGCCCTGTCAGGTCTCGTTGTTCAGACCTTCCCTTGTCCGGGCTGGCCAGGCCCGGCAATCAGGGAAACAGCGGCGCGGCCGACATCCACGGCGCGGATCCATTCCGGACAGGCGTCCTTGGCACGGCTAGGCGTGCAGACCGGCTGCTCGACCGAGAGCAGCTGCACGCGGACGCCCCATGGCTTGGCTTCCTCATGCAACACCTGCGCGAGCATGCGCGTGGCGGAGGCCGCAACCGAGCGATCGCCATGCGCCGACCAGGCGCGCAACGCGCACGGGCTGCCGAGCAGCAGATAGCGACCACCGCCGTCGGCCTCGGCCAGCAGCGGCAGCAGATGGCGGGCGGCAGCCAGATGCGGCAGCACGTCGCGCTCTAGGCGGCGACGCAGGGCCGCCACCGGCCGATCCAACAGCCGCCCAGCCTTGGGCGGGCTGCCCAGGCTGGCGATCACCGCGCCCAGCGGTCGGTGCCGCTGGGCCAGCTCCGTGACCAGGCGGCACGCAGACGCATCGTCGGCCACCGATCCCTGGACGATGTCCAGCAGCGGCGAGTGCCCATGCTGCGCACACAGTGCGTCCAGCTTGGCAGCATCGCGTCCAATCACCACGGTCGGCATGCCGGCGTCGAGCAACGCGGCGACGATGCCCATGCCTACGTTGCCCGCGCCGCCAATGACGGCCGTCTCGGATTGGACCATCCCGCTCATGGGATTTTTGCTCCCGAGATCGGGACAATTCCATGCCGTGCCCAGCGCGCCTGCAGTCCAGTTCGCTGCGCCGGCGCGCCACCAGCCTGCCGCCGTGGCGAGCTGGAGAATTCGCGCAAGGCACTGTTGCGGGGCCGATTTTCCGCGTAAACGACTGGATCGAAGGCGCTTTCGATCGCACTGCGGTGACTGGAGGACACGCCGAAAACATTGCACAACCACATGGCCGTGCTCCTGCATGGAGGGGATGCCGCATAAGTTAGGCTTCAAAGCAGCACTTGATTAGTCCGGATTTAGGGGAATAATCGTCCCGCAAGCGGTCTAATCCCTCCTGACCCCCCGGAAGGCATCCCATGACTCACGATCTCAACGACACCCTGATCTTCGTCAAGGTGGTCGAACAAGGCAGCTTCATTGCGGCCGCCAATGCGCTTGGCCTGCCCAAGACCACGGTCAGCCGCAAGGTGCAGGAATTGGAAACCCGGTTGGGTGCGCGCCTGTTGCATCGAACCACGCGCCGCATCGGCCTGACCGAAGCCGGCTCGGTGTACCACGAACATTGCCAGCGCATCGCGCGCGAATTGGAAGAAGCCGAAAGCGCGGTGGGGCAACTGCAATCGGGCCCGCGTGGGTGGTTGCGTTTTACCGTGCCGTATTCGCTGGGCATTACCTGGATCGCGCCGTTGCTGGGCGAATTCCATGCACAATATCCGGAAATACAGTTGGACATGCATCTGGGCAACGAGAAGCTGGACCTGATCGGTGGCGAAGCGGATCTGGCGTTGCGCGTCGGCGCGCTGCCCGATTCCAATCTGGTGGCGCGCAAGCTCGGCAGCTTGCGTACCCAGGTGTTCGCCAGCCCGTCCTACATCGAACGCTATGGCGAGCCGCTGCATCCGGACGAGCTGCAGTTCCATCGCACGCTCGCCTTGCGCAAGAACCGCAACGTGCACAACAACCGTTTTTTCTGGTCGCTCAGCGACGGCAGCGATGTACGCGATTTCCCGGTCAATCCGCTGATGGTGGCCAACGATCCGGCTGCGCTCAACGGTGCGGTGTTGTGCGGCGAAGGCCTGTTGCTCACCGGCGATGTGATGGCCAAGCCGTTCGTGCAATCGGGTCTGGTGCGTCGCGTGCTGGCCGGGTGGACGGGGCCTGAGGTGGACTTCAATGCCGTGTTTGCCGGCGGTCGATTGGTGTCGCCGAAAGTGCGTGCGTTCGTGGACTTTTTGGTGACGCGCATGAACTTCGATGCGGATTACATGATGGCGCAGTGCCCTGCCCGTCTGGCCGCGCAAAAGGCCGACAACGATGCGAAAGTCGAAGTGGGCGCCGACGCGGAATTGCGTGCCGAAGGCAAGCGCATTCTGGAAAACGTCACGGCGTAAGACCGCTTCAAGCAGTCGCCCAATGGGGTAATCCTTCTTTCCTCGGGAGAAGGTGCCCAATGGGCGGATGAGGGTACGTCTGCGAGCGCTTAGTTAGTCGAGTGCGCGGTTCCCTCACCGCGCGCGGGACACGCCGTTAACCCGTCCATGGGGGCTCGATGGCGGCATCCATGCCGCCATCGGTCCCGCCATCGGCGAGGACACTGCACCAGAACGTTAGTCGGCGCTTCGAGAAAGGCGCTGTTACACAGAAGAGGCGCGGCTTCCTGCTTATGCACTGCTCGCTGGCCGCGCCTATTACATCGCAGCGAACGTTGCCCTCGCCTGCACCCACATACCGACCAACTCGACTGGTCCTTGCCTGCTCACCGTCGCGGGACCCTTGGCGGCATGGATGCCGCCACGGAGCTTACATGGACGTACTTGCAGCGTGTCCCGCGATGATGGGCGGGCAAGGCCCCTGCAGCCGAGTCGCAGATCCGCCGCTTTGTGATGCACGGACGATGAGTAGGAAAGATCGAGAATTCAAGTCGTGCAGACCAGTTGGTCTAAACCGAAAACATATGGTTAGCCGGCTTTGATCAAAAAAGCATGCAGCGCCACAAAAAACAGGCCGCTCTCGCGGCCTGGTTTTTCGATACATCGCGGGCGACTCAATCGTCCCACCACGATTCAACGCATCACATCAACGCATGCCGGTATTGCTGGCAGCGCCTTCGGCACGCAACGGAATCAGGCGGATTTCAACGCGACGGTTCTTGGCGCGGCCAGCATCGGTGGTGTTGTCGGCAATCGGATAACGCTTGCCCGCACCCATGGTTTCCATGCGTTCGCGCTGCACACCTTGCGCGGTCAGGTACTGCGCAACTGCGCTGGCGCGCTCTTCGGACAGGCGCTGATTGACTGCATCGCTACCGACGCTATCGGTATGCCCGACCACTTCCACCATGGTCTGGTTGTACTCGCGCAGTGTGGAGGCCACGCCGTTGAGCGCGGTGTAGAACTGCGGCTTCAATGCCGACTTGCCGAAGTCGAAGGTGATGCCGTCGGGCAGGTTCAGGCTGATGTTGTCGCCCTGACGCTGTACCTCGATCCCGGTGTTGGCGGTGCGCTCGCGCAGCGCGCGCTCCTGGCGATCCTGGTACTGGCCGATTGCCGCGCCACTCAGTGCACCAATGCCGGCGCCGACCATTGCGTGCTGACGACGCTCGGTGGCGCTGTCGCCGGTAAGCAGGCCTGCAGCCACACCAATGGCGGTGCCAATCAGCGCATTGCGGCCGGTCCGATTCTGCTGTTGCGTCTGCTCGCCGTATTGGTCGCGCTGCACATACGAGCCGCCGGTGGCGCAAGCGGACAGCGCGATGGCGCTGGCCAGTGAGACGGCAAGACTCTTGGTGGCTGCTGGGGACATGGTGTTCTCCTATGGCCGGACCATCCGGCGCTCGATCGTGTGCGCGAGGATAAACAGGCCCACGCGACTGGCGCATGATGAAAACTGCCGCAATCCGTGTGCAGCGGGTATGCCATTCAGGAAAACGTTTTCGGTGATGACACGCACGCGTGCGCCGCCACAGTGGCCAGCGCATGCCGGTGAACAGCGCACGTTCCATGCCCTGTCTGCCTCATCAACCAGCGTGGCGTTTACCGGAGGAACACGCACCGCATACGCGCATCGGATCGGTCGGCAGCGACTAGGCGCGCGATTTTGCGTAGGCTGCCAGTGCCGCATCGCGCCCTTCGGCCAAGCCGATGATCGGTGCGCGCGGGTACTGCGGTGCAACGCGTGCGAGCGACAATGGATGCAACCACGGCGCGAAGCGTTCCTTCACCGCAAGCTTGCCCAGCTCGGGCACCCAGCGCGTGATGTAGGCCGCCTGCGGATCGAATTTTTCTGCCTGCGTCACCGGATTGAACACGCGGAAATAGGGCGCGGCATCGGCGCTGGTGCCGGCCACCCACTGCCAGCCCAGTGTGTTGTTGGCTAGGTCCGCATCGACCAGCGTGTCCCAGAACCAGCGCGCGCCTTCGATCCAGTGGATGCGCAGATGCTTGCATAAAAAACTGGCGACGATCATGCGCACGCGATTGTGCATCCAGCCGGTATGCCAGAGCTGGCGCATGCCGGCATCGACGATCGGAATGCCGGTGCGTCCACGTTGCCAGGCCTGCAATGCAACCGGATCGACCGTTGCCCAATCGAATCCTGCAAAGCGTGGATTGAGATTCTGGTTGGTGGTGTCCGGGAAGTGATGCAGCAAGTGATAGGCAAAGTCGCGCCACCCCAGCTGCCGGATATAGCCATCGATTTCCGCGCCATTGCGCGCAGTGCGATGCGTCTCCAGGGTGCTGGCGATCCGCCACGGAGCAATTTCGCCGAAGTGCAGATGCGGCGATAGTTGCGAGGTCCCGACGCGATCGGGGCGATCGCGGTTTTCGCGATATCCAGACAACGCGCCGTCGATAAAGATCTCCAGCATTTCGTGCGCGCCGGCTTCGCCGGGCTGCCAGTGCTCCCAGAAGCCTTGGTCCCACTGCACGCCCGGCACCAACTGCAGCGTGTCGAGCGCATCGGTCTTCAAGCTTGCAGGCAGCGGCGGCAGGCTGCGCGGCGCACCCATCGCGGCAGGCAATTGCAGCTGTGTCAGCGCATTGCGCCAGAACGGGGTAAACACCTTGTATGGGCCGCCCTGCTGCGTGGACAACTGCCACGGTTCGAACAGCAATGTGCAATTGCAGCTCTGCACCTCGATGCCGCGATCGCGCAGGTCGCGCTTGATCTGCGCATCGCGCGGCTGCGTAGCAGGCTCGTATTTGCGGTTCCAGTACACCGCCACCGCACCGGTCTGCGCGATCACCTCATCCAGCACCTGCGCGCTGTTGCCGACGCGAATGACCAGCCCGCTTCCGAGCACGCGCAAGGCGCCGTCCAGCGCTGCAAGCGAGCGATGCCGCCAGGTGCGCGATGCGGCGCCTGGCGTCCATTCGCCCTCTTCGTGCGGTGCGTCGATGTACAAGGGAATCGGGTGATGCCCCGCATCGAGTGCGGCGCGCAAGGCCGGGTTGTCTTCCAGACGCAGATCGCGACGGAACCAGACGATGGCGTATGACATACGAACTCGGCAGCAAACAATGAGGCTGCGCAGCATAAGCCAGCTGGCGCCACGATGGCGCGATGCCGGGCGGCGGATGACCGCCCGGCCGTTCCACGACAGCGCTTACTCGAAACTGCCCACCGAGTCGTGCGCCAGGTTGTCGAAGCGGGTGTATTCGCCGAAGAATTTAAGCTTGCACGAGCCGGTCGGTCCGCCGCGGTGCTTGCCGATGATGATTTCGGCCAGGCCCTTGTCCGGCGAATTTTCCTTGTTGTAGTAGTCGTCGCGGTAGATGAAGACGATCATGTCCGCGTCCTGCTCGATCGCGCCCGACTCGCGCAAGTCCGCCATCACCGGGCGCTTGTCGGTGCGGGTTTCCAACGAGCGGTTGAGCTGGGACAACGCAATCACCGGCACGTTGAGCTCCTTGGCCAAGCCCTTCAGCGAGCGCGAGATCTCCGAAATTTCGGTCGCGCGGTTTTCGCTGTTGCCCGGGACCGACATCAGCTGCAGGTAGTCGATGACGATCAGGCCCAGATCGTGCTCGCGCTTGAGCCGGCGGCACTTGGAACGCAGCACTTCCGGCGACACGCCCGGGGTGTCGTCGATGAAGATCTTGGTTTCCTTGAGCATCTTGATCGCGCCGGTCACGCGCGCCCAATCCTCGTCTTCCAGCGCACCGGTACGCAGGCGCTGCGCATTGATGCGGCCATTGGAGGAGATCAGGCGCATGGCCAACTGCGAGGCCGACATTTCCATCGAAAACACCGCCACGCCCTTCTTGGACTTGATCGCCGCATATTCGGCGATGTTCAGCGCAAAGGTGGTCTTGCCCATCGCCGGACGCGCCGCCAGGATGATCAGGTCGGTCGGCTGCAGGCCGGCGGTCATCGCATCGAAATCGGTGTAGCCGGTCGGCAGACCCGTGATGTTGCCGCCGTTTTCGAAGCGGTTGCGCAGCTCTTCGAAGGCATCCTTCAATGCCCCGGGCATGGCCACGAAATCGGTGCGCCCACGCGCGCCGGCTTCGGCGATCTTGAACACGGCTTTTTCGGCCGAGGACAACAACTCGACGCTGTCGCGCCCTTCCGGCTGAAAGCCGTCGTTGACGATGGTGGTGCCCACTTCGATCAACTGCCGCAGCACCGCCTTGTCACGCACGATTTCCGCATACGCGGCGATGTTGGCCGCCGACGGTGTGGTGCTGGCCAGCTCGATCAGGTATGCGCCATCGCCCACCTGCTCCAGCTTGCCCTGCGACTCGAACCATTCGCCCAGGGTCACTGCATCGAATGGGCGGTCTTTCTCGTTGAGTTCGCGAATCGCGCGGTAGATCAGCCGATGGTCGCGCCGGTAAAAGTCGTTTTCGGTGAGCTGGTCGTTGACCCGGTCGAACGCGTCCGGCGCCAGCATCAAGCCACCCAGCACCGCCTGCTCGGCCTCGACCGAATGCGGTGGCACCCGCAGCTGGTCCAGACGCGGCTCGGGACGATCGTAATCGTAATCGTCGTCGTCGCGATCGCGACTGCGCTTGGAACGGAAACCAGGACGAGCGGACATGGACAAACAAACCTGACGCGGGGAGACGAGGGCAGGAAGCATAGTCATCGGCGCGGCCGGCGACCATGCACAACTCTGTGGATAACTGGTGTATAGCCAGTGCAGCAGCGTTCTACGCGCCGGCTGTCGCAGATATCAAGACCTTGCGTCGCTTGGGTTTCCGCCTTGATCCAAGATCCAGCGGGGCGCCGCACTTGCGCGCGACGCCGCTGTGGTCAACTCAGCGCTTGAGGTGCCCGATCAGGCCCAGGAACTGGTCGATGAAGCCCTGCAGGAACTTGCGACTGTCGGCATTGGCGATCTGGTCGTCGGGTCCGAACAGGTCGTCCTTGTATTGCAGGAACACTTCCGGCTGGCCGAGCACATGCATATTCAGATACGCCAACACGTTACGCAGGTGCTGCTGCGCGGTGGCGGTGCCGATCGCGCCGACCGAGATGCCCACCACCGCCGCCGGCTTGCCGGCAAACGCGCTATCGCCGTAGGGGCGCGAGCCGGTGTCGATGGCGTTCTTGAGCACGCCGGGAATGGAGCGGTTGTATTCGGGAGTGACGAACAGCACCGCATAGGCAGCGCGGATCTGCTGCTTCAGGCGCGTGCCCTCGGCGGGATAATCGCCATCGCGGTCCTGGTTGTACAAGGGGATATCGCCGATCTCCAGATACTCGAACACGGCCTTGTCGCCGGCCAGATGCTCCAGCGCGCGCGCCAGCTGGCGGTTATACGACTCGGCGCGCAGGCTGCCGACCAGTACGGCAATGGTGAGCTTGCTCATGGGAATCTCCGTGGAAACAGGCCCCCACCCTACTCAGCTCAATGCTCAGAGCTGGTGAAACGTCGCCGGTATCTGTGGCTCAAACAGCAGTGCGTGCGCCCGGTGGCGTCTGCGTTCACAGACGGCGTGAGCAAACTGCCAACCAATGTCCACACCGCAGCGCCAGGCGTCAGCGCACCACGGCCGCCCGCTGCTGCCGCCAGTGTGCCTGCCAGGCCTGGAACATCAGCACCGTCCACAGGTGCGTATGCCATTTGCGCTCGCCACCGTTGAAGTCGCGCCACAAGCCAGCCACGGTATCGGCGGCGAACACGCCCTCGCGCTGCAGGGCGCCGTGGGCCAGCAGATCGTCTGCCCAGCCGTGCAGATCGCCGCGCAGCCATGCGCTGACCGGAGCGCCGAAGCCGCGCTTGCCGCGGTAGACCATCGCGTCCGGAAGGTAGCGGCACAGCACGCGCTTGAGCAGATACTTGCTCACTCCATCGCGGTATTTCAGCGACAGCGGCAGCGACCAGGCGAATTCGGCCACGCGCCAATCCAGCAGGGGCGCACGCGCTTCCAGTCCCACCGCCATGGTGGTGCGGTCCACCTTGCACAGCAGATCGTCCGGCAAGTAGGCGGCAAAATCGGCCAGCATCATCGCGTCGGCCGGCGTACCGGATCCGTACAGCGGGTCAGCCAGGCTGTAGAAACTGTCGGGTTCGGTAGCGCCCAGCACCACCGCGGCCGGATCGCGCCAGCGCGAAATGCGGTTGCGGTAGATGTCGCCGATACCGCGTGCGCCGGCCTCGGCCACCAACGCGGCGAGCCCGCCGGTGCGCGAGGATTCGCCATTGCGACGCGCCGCCACCGCCATCAGGCGACGCAGCGGGCCTGGCACCAGGCCGTGCATGCGCCAATTGCGCAGTGCGCGCTGATACCGGCCATAGCCGAAGAACAATTCGTCGCCACCATCGCCAGACAGCGCCACCGTGACTCCGCCGCGCGCCAGCCGTGCGACCAACGCCGTCGGCACTTGCGACGCATCGGCGAAGGGTTCGTCGAACATGCTCGGCAGGCCCGGCACCACCGCCAGCGCATCGGCGCCGCTGACATAGAGTTCGGTGTGGTCGGTGCGCAGATGCGTGGCCACTTCGCGCGCCAGCGGCGCTTCGTCGTGATGCGAGCCTTCGAAGCCGATGCTGAAGGTGTGCACCGGCTGCGCGCTCTGCGCATGCATCATCGCAGTGACGATGGACGAGTCGGTGCCGCCGGAGAGGAACACACCCACCGGCACATCGGCCACCATGCGCAAGGCCACTGCATCGCGCAGCACGCTATCCAATTGCTCTTCGGCCTGCGCGTCGGTACCGGTGAACGGCGTCGCCAGCGCGCGTTGCATCGCCTCGCGCGCGTTCCAGAACGGTTGCTGCGCCTGATCGGGACGATGCGCGGCCGCGCCGGCTGCGACGGCTTGCGCATCGATGCGCAGCACGCGGCCGGGCATCAGCTTGAAGGTGTGCTCGTGGATACAGGCCGGCGCCGGGATATAGCCCAGCCCCAGCAGCAGGGTGAGCGCATCGCGATCCACGCCGTTGTCGAAGTCCGGATGCTGCCACAAGGCCTTGAGTTCGGAACCGAACACCAAGGTGTCGCCGGCCCACCCGTAGTACAGCGGCTTCTTGCCGACGCGGTCGCGGGCCAGGAACAGGCAGTTGTCGCGCTCGTCCCACAACGCAATGGCGAACATGCCGTTGCAACGGGTCAACGTCTCGTCCAGCCCCCACTCCACCACGGCCGCCAGCAGCACTTCCGTATCGGAGTGGCCGCGGAAGCGATGCCCAAGCGCGGAAAGCGCTGCGCGCAATTGCGCGAAGTTATAGACCTCGCCGTTATAGGCCAGCACGTAGCGGCCATCGGCCGAGCGCATCGGCTGATGGCCGAGCGGCGACAGATCCAGAATGCTCAAGCGCTGATGCGCCAGCGCTACGCCGGCCTGCGCATCGCACCAGGTGCCGGCATCGTCGGGGCCGCGGTGGCGCAAGGCGGCTCCCATCGGCCGCACCAGCGCATCGAGCTGTTCGCCATGCAGGCGCGGCGAGGCCAGCAACATTCCTGCCAATCCGCACATCGTCAGCGCTCCTGCCGGCCGGCCGCGGGCAACCGGGCGGCGCCGGCGCGCACGACGCGTTGTACGCGCCCGAACAGGCGCACGGCGAATGCCGATGCCGATGCCGATGCCGGAGAGTAAAGACAGCCGTCCGCCGAGCACGCAGCGCTGACGCAGCGAGCCTCGTGCAGATCGCGCAGACGGCTCATGCCGGCACCGATGCAGCTGCCGGCATCGGCACATAACGCGGCAGCGCCTGCACGCGTTGTAACCAGCCGGTGATCGCCGGCCAGCGCTCCAGATCGAAACCGCCGTCTTCGGCGCAATGGGTGTAAGCGAACAGTGCGATATCGGCGATGCCGTAGTCGCTGCCGGTGAACCAGGTGTGCTGCTGCAGGTGCTGCTCCATCACCGCCAGTGCCTGCTCGCCGCGTGCGCGCAGCTGCGGCAACTCGGCGCGGCGTGCGGCATCGCGCGGCGTCCATAGGCTGATGAACCGTGCCACTGCCACATAGGGTTCATGGCTGTATTGCTCGAAGAACATCCAGCTCAATGCCTGCGCACGCTGCCACGCATCGGTGGGCAGATACGGCGTGCCTTCGGCCAGCCAGAACAGGATCGCGTTGGATTCGGTCAACACGCGGCCATCGTCGCGCTCGACCATCGGCACCTTGCCGTTGGGGTTCTTGGCCAGATACTCGGGCGTGCGGGTCTGCCCGGCCACGCTGTCCACCTCGACCCAGTGATAGCGGCTGCCCAGTTGTTCCAGCAGCAGGCGCACCTTGTAGCAATTGCCGGAACCGGACATGCCATGGACGGTCAACGGGGGACGCACGCTCGACATCTGGCTGGCTCCGCGACAGCAACGAGGGGCTGGCAGTGTCACAGCCCCGCGTGCCTTTGCAAAGCCCTGCACGCAGCAACGGCGCACCGATGCCGGCTTTACGTGCACTGCCGCGCCGACCTGCGTCAGGCCAGGGCCACCACCGCCACCGGCACACTCAATACCGCGATCAGGATGCCCAGTGCCGCCACCGTCAGCGCCCAGGCGCCGAACGCACGCGTGCGCGCACAGCCGGCAGCGGCGGCGGCCGCCTGCACCGAACAGACCGACCACCACAGCGCCCCCAGCATCAGCAGCAGGATGCATGTCGCCAGTTGCGCCATGCCGGCCGGATCGGTCGCGCCGGTGCGCAGCAATGCAACCTGGCCCTTGAGCGCGACCACAGCCGCCAGCAGGCACACCAGCCACGGCAATGCACAGCCGGCCATCGCCGGCAACACCGTCCCAAGCCGGGCGCCGCTGCCCATCCAATGCAGGATCTGCTTCAGCAGCACGCATCCCAGCAAGGCGATTGCAACCACAACACTGACCCCACCGGCCTTGGCCCAGAGCGGCAGCGCATGCAGCCACACCCACGTCGACAGCAGTGTGGTGGCCGCAAACACAACCCAGGCGCTCCAGCGCATCCAAGCATGCTGCGGCATCCGCGTCACCGTGGCATATGGATCGAACACGATTCCGCCCAGGCCACCGCCGCGCCACCAGAAAAAGCACGCCACCAGCAACAACACCAAGGCCACCAAGCCGGCCACCGGGTAGCTGAGTGCACGCCAGTCGGGCGGCTGGGTGCGCCGTTGCGGCGTGAGATCGTGATTGAAGTACAGCAGGTCGCGCGCGCGTTCCATGTCAGCGGCCGCGCGCGCCACGCCGCTGGCCGGAATACGGTCGGTGAAGCGCTGCCACTCGCCCACGATGACCAGCTTGCCGTCGCGCATCGCGATGCTGCGCGAGAAGCGGAACCACGGGTTGGCGATCACTTGCGTCTCCGCCTTCACCTGGGTCGCCGGGTCGCTATGCACGCGCACGGTCTGCCGCGCCAGCCGCGGACCACCTAGCGCCAGCGGGCTCTTGCGGGCCTCTTTCGGTAACGCATCCATCCACTCGCCAAGCTGGAACAACGGGAAACCCAGCTCATCGCCCTCCTCGGCTGGCCACTCCAGCCGGTAGGCCTCGTGCGTGCGTACATTCAGCGGGTCGGCAGCGTCGATGCTCGGCACGCTCACCTGGGTCAGTGCGGTGTAGTACTGCTGCATGAATTCCAGATAGTGCTCGCCCACCGTCTGCGCACCATCGTCATCGAAGCTGCTGGTGACACGCTCGCCGCGGCCCTGGCGATAAATGGTGTCCACCGTGAAGTTTGCCCAGCGCTGCGGCTTGCGCAGCGAAATGGAGATTTCTTCGTTCACTTCGATCTGCGGCAATGCAGGCATCGGCGCAGGCACTTCAACCAACGTGTCCTGCCCTGCAATCACGGGCAATCCGCGCACGAACGGCAGTGGCCGTCGCTGTGCCACCGGGCCCTCCTCGCGATCGCGCGTGGCATCCACCCACACCTCGCCCTGCGGCAGATGCGCACGCACCACCACATGATCGAAGGCGTACGGACTGGGCAGCCGCGCTTCCAGCCCATGCCCCTTGTCGCTGTTGACCAGCACCGGCTCGGCGCGGATGCCGGCCAGTTGCAGCAGTGCGATCAGCAGCGTCGCCTTGTCCTTGCAGTCGCCATAGCGGTTGCGCAGCGTCACTTCGGGCGCGTGCGGGGCGTGCGAGTTTTCGCCCATGTCCAGGCCGACGTAACGGATTTCGCCCTGCACGAACGCCACGGCACGCAGCAACGCACCTTGCGGGTCGTCGCTGCGCAACGCCAGGCTCTGCGCCATCCTGGCGGCCACCTGCGCCTGGGTGAATGCACGCGGATACAGCTGCGCCGCCCAGGCTGCCACCGCGCCCCAACTGCCGGCGGTGGACACTTCGATCGCGCCATACGGGTCCACGTCGTCCGGCGCGTCTTTTTCTTCCTGCACCGCCGCGATGTTGCGGGCGCCGATGTCCAACTGCGTCACCCCATCGAGCGTGCGCACGTTCCGGCCGAACCCCGGCGCGCTGATGCGCCACTGCAGCGGCATGTCGGCCCGATAGCGCACACGTACCCGGCGCTCGCCCAGCGGCACGCCGTAGCGCGCTTCGAACACGTCGTAATAGCCTTTGCCGAACACCGGGTTGCTGCCGCTGATGGTCACGCCATAGTCGACGCGATCGCCCACGCGCAGGTCCGGCAAGGTGATCGACAGCGTCAGCGCGCCATCGATCAGCCCGTTCTCCAGCCCGCTCTCGCGCCGCAATCTGGCGTAATGCGCCTGCGTGCGCATATCGATGCGCTTGCCGGCGCGCCAGACATCCAGGCTGTTGAGCTCCAGCTGCTGGTACTGCGGCTGGTAGTCGATGGAAATCTGCCCGGCTTCCTCCAGGCTTTTGGCGCGCTGCACGGTGTAGCTGAGCCGGCGGTAGGCCTGCGGCACGCGGCCGGTCAGATCGACCTGGTCTGACACCAGCTCGTAGCGCAGCCCGGCAGCGCCGGGCACGTTCTCGGGAACGGCATCTGCCACTACCCAGCCCGGCGTCGCTGCCATGCGTGGCGCCTCGTTGGCCTGTGCTGGCACGATGCTCGCGCCGACCAGCAGACACATGGTCCAGAAGACGCCGCACAGGCGTCGCATCACATCCTTGCTGATCAAACCCCCACTCCTCGTCAAAACGCATTGAGTCCTGTCAGCGCACGGCCCACCACCAGCTGATGCACGGTTTCGGTGCCTTCGTAGGTGATCACCGATTCCAGGTTCAGCGCATGCCGGATCGCCACATACTCTGTGGTGATGCCGGCCGCGCCCAGCAGGTCGCGGCATTCGCGCGCCACATCCAGCGCCATGCGGCAATTATTCCATTTTGCCAGCGAGACCTGCTCCGGCTGCAGCGTCCCGGCTTCCTTCAAGCGCCCAAGCTGCAACGCGAGCAGCTGGGCGGTGGAAATCCGCCGCGCCATGTCGGCCAGTTTGATCTGCGCGCTTTGCGTGGCCGCCAACGGGCGGCCGAACAGGATGCGCTCGCCGGCATAGGCCAGCGCCTCGCGCAGGCAGGCCACTGCCGCGCCGATGGCGCCCCAGGCAATGCCGTAGCGTGCCTGGTTGAGGCAACTCAGCGGCGCCTTCAAACCGGCCGCCTGCGGCAACCGCATCTGCTCGGGCACGAATACGTTGTCCAGGAACAGGCCCGAGGTGACCGACGCACGCAGGCTCATCTTGTGGCTGATGTCGTGCGCGCTGAAACCGGCGCTGTCGGTCTCGACCAGAAAGCCGCGCACGCCATCGTCGGTCTGCGCCCAGATGATCGCCAGGCCGGCGATGCTGCCGTTGGTGATCCACATCTTGGCGCCGTTCAAACGCCAGCCCTCGCCCTCGCGCACCGCGCGGGTGGTCATCGCGGCCGGGTCCGATCCGCCCTGCGCCTCGCTCAGACCGAAACAGCCGATGACCCGGCCGGCCGCCATCTCCGGCAGCCAGCGCTGCCGCTGTTCGTCGCTGCCGTAGGCGCGGATGGGATACATGCACAACGACGATTGCACGCTGACGAAGCTGCGCAGGCCGCTGTCGCCGCGCTCCAGTTCCTGGCAGATCAATCCGTAGGACACCGCGCCAAGGCCCGCACCGCCGTCGCGCACCGGCAGGCTGGCACCCAGCAGCCCCAGTTCCGCCAGCTCCGGAATCCACTCGCGCGGAAAGCGCCCGGCATCGAAGGCATCGCCGATGGCCGGTACAACCCGCGTATCGGTAAAGCGCGCGACCGCGTCCTGCACCGCCCGCTCTTCGTCGATGAGCAGCGCACGTACGTCGAACAGGTCATCGGGGCGCACCGGCATGTTGGCTTCCATCGCAAGCGGAAAGCGCGATTATCTGCCAGTTGCCGGCCCAACATTGCAGTGCATCAGTCCCGGGGATGGCGCAGACGAAAAGAGCCGGCAATGCCGGCTCTTTTCTCACCACTGCGCTGACTGCGCGTCGTCTCGGCCTACCCGTTACTGCCGGGTGCTCAAACCGTCCTGGCGCGCGTTGGAATCGCCCGCGGTCGATGCCATCTGGGTCACCAGCTGGCCATCGACCACCGGCAGCCGGTCGCTGGCAGGCTTGTCGTTCATACGCACGGTCTTTTCGAAGCCGTCGTAGCGGTAGGTGACGTCATAGGCCACCACATTGTCGGCGTCGCCCAGCGAGATACGTTCGCCCGGCTTGCTGTCCATCCGCATCGTGCCGGTAGTGCCATCGGCATTGCGATAGGTCACGTCGTAGCCCACCACGCGCGAGGACTGCGAGTTGGCATTTTCGGTATGGCATTGGCGCTCTGTGCGATCGACCACCCGGCCACCAACGTGGTTGCGGTCGATACGGTTACCGACAAAGCCGCCACCCACTGCGCCTGCGGCGGTCGCCAGCTTGCGACCGTTGCCGCCGCCCACCTGGTTGCCGATCAGGCCGCCGATGACCGCACCGGCCACCGTGCCGCCGACGTTACCGTCGCGCTCGGGCAGACGCTCCTGCACCACGACATCGCGGCACACTTCACGCGGCGAGGTACTGGTGGTGGTCTCGCGGACGGCGCTGCTGTTGATCACCTGCGCGTACTGCGGCTCACGCTGGGTGATGGGGGCAACCTTGACCACATCGGCATATTCCAGGCCGCGCGGCGCTGGCTGGCCGTTGGCGACAAAATCGCCGGACGATGGGCGGTTGTTCATGAAAGCGGCAGTGGCAACGCCTCCGACCAGCAAGGCACCAGCAGCGACCAGTATAGTTGTCGTATTGCTCTTCATCACCAGCTCCCTGCGGACGCACCGCGTTGTTGACGGCCGTGATTCCAGCATGGGAACCCTGAACAAAAAGGCGCTCGCTCATGAACACGACGGTTAAGTTCAGCTAGCGGTTACTTCATGGATCTCTAACAGCCGGAGCATTCGCATGCGAAATCCCTTGACTGCACGCGCGCTGGATTGGGCCAGCACGCTGCGATATCCCACCTTGTTCAAGCTGGGCGCCGCGCTGTTTCTGATCGACATGGTGATGCCGGATCCGATCCCGTTCCTGGACGAATTGCTGTTCGGCCTGACCACGCTGCTGCTGGCCAACTGGAAAACCCGCAAGGCGCCGGTGCCGGCACCGGTGCGCCGCGACTGATGCGGTTGATCGACAGCCACTGCCATCTGGATGCAGGCGAGTTCGACCACGACCGCGCGGCGGTGATCGCGCGCGCACAGGCCGCGGGCGTCGTACAGCAAGTGGTGCCGGCAATCACCGCTGCCAGTTGGCCGGGCCTGCGTGCGGTCTGCGATCAGGCGCCTGGCCTCCACCCCGCTTACGGCCTGCATCCGCTGTTTCTGGAGCAGCACCGCCCTGCGCACCTGCAGGAGCTTGCCGAGTGGATCGAACGCGAGCGGCCCTGCGCGATCGGCGAATGCGGCCTGGACTTTTTCGTCGACGGACTGGATGCACAGGCGCAGCGCGACTATTTCGATGCTCAGCTGCAGCTGGCCAAGCGCTTCGACCTGCCGCTGATCGTGCATGCGCGCCGCGCCACCGAGGAGGTCATCGCGCGCATCAAGGCGGTGGGTGGCCTGCGCGGCGTGGTGCACAGCTTTGCCGGCAGCCCCGAGCAGGCGCAGCAGTTGTGGAAACTGGATTTCATGATCGGCCTCGGCGGCCCGGTGACCTACCCGCGCGCCAATCGCTTGCGCGGGCTGGTGGCCAGCATGCCGCTGCAGCACCTGTTGCTGGAAACCGACGCGCCGGATCAGCCCGACGCCGGCATCCGCGGCCAACGCAACGAGCCGGCGTATCTGCGCACGGTATTGGACTGCATCGCCCAGCTGCGCGGGCAAGACCCTGCGCACATTGCTGCGCAGACGTCGGCCAACGCCCGCAACCTGTTCGGCCTACCGCACTGAGCGCAGCGTGCGCATCAGCGCGCGCGGTCAGCACGACGGCGCGCAGGCCGCATCACGACGCCGCAACCGCCTCGGCTGCCGGCATCGCCACCGCAGCCTTGGGCTTGAGCAACATGTCCAGCGCCTTGCCCACCGCCACGAATGCAAAGGTGCCGGTGATATGCGTGGCCGCACCGAGCCCTGCCCCGCAATCAAGCTTGAGCGTGGCATCGGCATCGAGCTGTGGGCGGATGCCGCAGACGCTGCCATCGGCCTGCGGGTATTTGACGTTTTCCAGCGAATACACCGCCGGCACGCCGAAGTAGCGCTGCGGGTTCTTGGGAAAATTGAATTCGCTGCGCAGCTTCTTGCGGATCAGCGCCAGCATCGCATCGTGCTCGGTGCGCGAGACATCGCGCACGCGCACCAGCGTGGGGTCGGTGCGCCCGCCGGCCGCACCCACGGTCAGCAGCGGCAATTTGCGCCGACGGCACCAGGCAATGGTTTCCACCTTGACCCGAAAGCTGTCGCAGGCATCGATCACCAGATCCAAGCCTTGACCCAGCAAGGTGTCGATATTGCCCGAGGTCAGAAAAGCCTCGACCGCATCGGCTTCGATGTCAGGGTTGATCGCCACGCAGCGCTCGGCCATCGCCCGCGCCTTGTTGCGCCCGTACTGCCCGGCCAGCGCCGGCAACTGCCGGTTGGTGTTGGACACGCATACGTCATCGGCATCGATCAGGCGGATGTGCCCCACCCCGGTGCGTGCCAGCGCCTCGACCACCCACGAGCCCACGCCGCCCATGCCGACCACCGCCACGCGGCACGCCGACAAGCGCTCGACCGTGCCGACCCCATATAGCCGGTCGATACCGGCAAAGCGTTCACGCCATTGTGCTTTCATCGGCCTATTTTACGCGCCCCGCTCAGGGCGCGCCCACGCTGCCGCAACGAACGTTGCGTCCCAGGAGCCACCTCATGCACGCCCCGCCTCCCACCCAGTCCCGCGCGGCCCGCTACGCCTTCATGCTGGTGCTGGGCCTGCTGATCGGCCTGGTCGCCACGGTCATGGTGGCCAACGCACTACGAGCGCGGCGCGACCCGGTGCCCGACAGCCTGATGCAGATCATGGCCTACCAGTTACGCACGCTGCGACCGGACGCAGGCGCCGCCTGCATGCCGGCGCAGCAACAGCGGCGACTGCAATCGCTGCGCCTGCTGGCCGACGAAGTCGAGCCGGCCGTCCCCGCGATTGGCGAGGACCGCCGCTTCGGCGAGCACGCCCAGGCATTGCGTGCCGTGCTGGATCGGGCCCAGGGCGTGACGCTGACCGATTGCAGGCAGCTGGGCCAACTCCACAGCCGCATCTCCGATGCCTGCGAGGCTTGCCACCGCGACTTTCGCTGAAGGTTGATGAATACGACGCTCGGGTTTCGTTAAGCCTGCAGTGCCGTAGTTGGCGGGCCGTTCACCTGGACCGTCACAGGATGACGTCGCCGCGGCCCCGGCCGCCTTTTCGAACCACCCCGGAGAGATTTCATGAAGACCCGACTGCTCGTCATTGGCCTGGCTGCAACCGCGACCCTGGTTGGCTGCGCCACCTCCCAACCCCAATACGGCAGCTATCGCGGCGACCGCGGGTATGACCAGGGCTACTCGCAGACGCAGCGTTGCGTCGATTGCGGCATCGTGACCCGGATCGACGAAGTCGGCCCGACCCGCACCGCGCCGACCGGCACCGGCGCCGTGCTTGGCGGCATCGTGGGCGCGGTGGCCGGCCGCCAGATTTCCAAGGAAACCGGCGGCAGTACGGGCAACAAGAACGTTTCGGCCGTGGCCGGTGCCGCTGCCGGCGCGCTGGCAGGTAACGCCATCCAGAACAACGTCACCAGCTCCAGCTTCGACGTGCAGGTGCGCATGGACGACGGCCGCGTGATCGTGGTCAACCAGCGCGACTTGGCGGGTGTGCGCGAGAACGCCTATGTGCGCGTGGTCAACGGCAAGGTCGTGTTGCGCTGATCCATCGGCCTGGTGGCGTAGACGCACCGCCGCTGCAGCGCCCGTCGGCAACGGCCGCGACAACACAGTAGCCACGCAACAAAAAGGCCCGGCGACGGGCCTTTTTGTTGCGTGGCTACTGCGCTCCGCGCAGCCGGCTCAGACCACCTGCACTGCATCGGCCTGCAGGCCCTTCTGGCCTTGTACGACCGTGAAGCTGACCTTCTGACCTTCCTTGAGACTCTTGAAGCCCTGGATCTGGATCGCGCGGAAATGCACGAAGACGTCTTCGCCATTTTCGCGGCTGATGAATCCAAAGCCTTTGGCATCGTTGAACCACTTCACGACACCATTTTCGCGTTCGATATTGGACATCTCGACTGACTCCCTACGACACTGTGATGGACGAGCGGTGGTGGCTGTGATTGCAAGGAGGAAGCGAGGTACAAGGATGTAGCGGATCAGACGATCTACCGCATCAGGCCACGATTCACGGTGACCTTTGCAAACAGCAGCGGCTGCAACTTAACCTGCGCAAAATGAATTTTCAAGCACCCCTTGCGCCTTTTTGTCAAGCCTGAATCAGGACCTGTGTAACCATCATGGACACCGCCGTCGTTTACTACGTCTTGGCCACCGCGCTGGTGCTGATCGGCCTGGCTGGCGTCATCCTGCCGGCCCTGCCGGGCCTGCCGCTGGTGTTCGCCGGCCTGCTGGTTGCCGCCTGGGCTGACAATTTCAGCCACATCGGTTGGGTGACGCTGGTCGTGCTGGGGTTGATCACTGCGCTGTCGTACCTGGTCGACTTCCTGGCCACGCTGTACGGAGCGCAGCGGGTAGGTGCCAGCAAGATGGCGTTGTGGGGTTCGGTCATCGGGGGCATCGCGGGCATTTTCTTCATGCCAATCGGGTTGTTCATCGGCCCGTTCGCTGGCGCCTGGCTCGGCGAGTACTACCAGACACGCAAGTCCGGCCAGGCCACCAAGGTCGGGATCGGCACCTGGGTGGGCATCATGCTCGGCACCGCCACCAAGCTGGCGCTCGGCCTGTGCATGCTGGGCGTGTTCGCCATCGGCTGGTTTTTCTAAAGCTTTGGAAAAACTTGAGGTCGGTGCATGCGTGCTTTGTCCCCGAACGCGTGACGGTCCCATGCACTCATTGGGCCGACGCGTGGCGGGGCAAACCATACACTTGCCCGACTTAGGACGGCACGTTGCAAGCAGACGCTGAGCTGAGGTGACTCGGTCGAATGTTATGCCCTCGTGTACACACTGCGTATGCAGACGCGACCGTTAAGCTGCGCATCTCTGCGCCTGCCTGGCGCCTTCATTTCGGCCAGACTGCCCATGTCCAAGCACCCCACCCGCCCCCTGATGCTGATCGCACTGGCCGCCGCGCCGTTGGCACATGCGCAGGAAATCGCACCGCAGCCGGCCTCGCCGCAAGCCTGCACCTCGGTGACTTCCGATGCCGCTCGTCTGGCCTGTTACGACAAGGCGCTGGGCTACACGCCGCAGCAAACCGCAGAGGCCGATGCCGCAGCGCAATTGGCCAAGCAGAGGGAGGCCAAGCCCGACGATACGCGCACGATCAGCCGGGTCGGCGATTTCTTCCGCGCCGACGGCCAGGACCAACCGAAAGAAGAAGCCGTGGCCAATGCCGGCCGCGGCTCGTTGCTGGACCGACGCTGGGAACTGGCCAAGGACTCCAAGCTGGGCACTTTCCAGCTGCGCGGTTACAAGCCGGTGTACCTGTTGCCGGCATTCTGGACCAGCGACACCAACCGCACCCCGCAGTCGCCGAATCCGGCCAACTCGGTCAATACGCCGCAGCAGCTGGACAGCACCGAGCTCAAGTTCCAGCTCAGCTTCAAGACCAAGGTGGTGGAAGACCTGTTCGGCGACAACGGCGATATCTGGATGGGCTACACCCAGAGCTCGCGCTGGCAGGCCTACAACACCGATGCGTCGCGCCCGTTCCGCGAGACCAATTACGAGCCCGAAGCGATGCTGGTCTTTCGCAACAACTACAGCATCTTCGGCTGGAAGGGCCGCATGAGCGGCATCAGCCTCAATCACATGTCCAACGGGCGCGCCGACCCGCTGTCGCGCTCTTGGAATCGGGTGATCCTGAACTTCGGGCTGGATCGGGAGAACTGGGCGCTGACACTGCGCCCGTGGTTCCGCATCAAGGAAGACCGCGCCGACGACAACAATCCCGATATCGAGGATTACATGGGCCGCGGCGATGCAACGCTGGTCTACAACAAGGATGGCCACGAATTCGCGCTGATCGCACGCCATTCGCTGCGTGGCGGCGACCGCTCGCACGGTTCGGTGCAGGTGGATTACGGCTTCCCGATCACCAACCTGCTGCGCGGCCATGTGCAGGTGTTCGATGGCTACGGCGAAAGCATGATCGACTACAACCACAAGGCAACCTACATCGGTGTGGGCGTGTCGTTGCTGGAGTGGTTCTAGGCACTCCCAGCACCGGCTGCGCTCACTGCCACGTGGGCGCAGTCGGTGTTCGGTATGTACTACTTCAACTTTGCGAGCCCGATGCGCCGTGCGCACTGCCGGCCACTTTTCTTGATCGCTCTGGCAGCGGTCAATGGTGTTGCAGGTGCTCACGACAAGCGCTGCTGCCGATGATCGCCGGCACCACGGGCGGCGCATCGTGCGACGGAGTTGATCGGCAAACTGTACCAAGTCGATCAAATAGAAGGCCGGCATGTGCGCATGTCGGCCTTTCGTCTTACGCAACCATGCTGCAGGACACGTTACCGGCGGACCAAGGCATATTGCTATGGCCGAGGCCTGCCTGCGCCCGACTCAAACGTCGAAAAAGTCCACCTTGCCGTCCTGCAAGGTGTAGTACGCACCGACCACGCGCACATTGCCGGCGCGCAATGGTTCGAGTAACGCAGGTTCGGACGCCGCGCGCAAGCGGTCGACGGTACGCTTGACGTTGGCCTTGACCGAGTCGGCCAGCAGGTTGGTACCGCCCTTGGCCTTGGCGGTCAGCACCGCCGGAACGATCGGCTCGATCATCGCGCCGATTGCGCCCGGAAAGAACGTGTTGTTCTCCACGACCGACACTGCCGCGGCCACCGCACCGCAGCTTTCGTGGCCCATCACCACCACCAGCGGCACGCCGAGCTGGCTGACTGCATATTCGATCGAACCGAGCGCGGTGGTGTCGACGGTATTGCCGGCGTTGCGGACGATGAACATTTCGCCCAGGCCGCGGCCGAACAGCAGTTCTGGCGGCACGCGCGAATCCGAGCACGACACCAGGATGACGAACGGGGTCTGGCCCAGCGCAAGCTCCAGGCGGCGCTTGCTGTCGGAGATCACTTTCTTGGGGCGGTTTTCGACGAATGCGTTGTTGCCGTCACGCAGGATCTGCAGCGCCTGCTCGGCATTCAAATCGGTTTTCTTGGACGGCGCCGCGCGCAAGGCGAACGGCAGGGACGCGGCAGCGGCCGCGATCGGCGCGCAACAGGCGCACTGAAGCAATTTTCGACGCGATGCGGAATGCGACATGGACGAGCCCCCTGCACTATGGTTGGTGGCACGATCGTACTATGTGGCGGACGCGACCAAACGGGCCGGATGGAGAGTCTGCGATCAACAGACGCAGTCCGCGGGCGCAGGTTCAGGTCCAGTCCGTCAGGAACTCCCGGCGACAGGTTTCCTGGAATGCTGGGCGGGCCTTCATCCGCACTGCATGCGCCTGGAGTGCAGGCCAGGTATCGGTCGGCCGCGGCATGTTGCGCGACCAGCGCATCAGCATGGTCAACATGAAGTCGGCCGCCGACACGGTTTCCCCGAGCAGATATGGGCCGTGGGCCTGCAGATGCGCATCGACCTGGGTCCAGGCCGCTTCGAGCTTGCGGCGGGCGTGCATCTGCGCCGCCTCGGCCTGCCCAGCCCCGGCCGGCTCGCTCGGGTAGAACCAGGCGCGGTACGCCGGCTGCAGGGTGTTGGCGCAGAAGAACATCCACTTGTAGTACGCCGCACGCTCGGGCGTGCCGACTGCCGGGGCCAGCCCGGCCTGCGGATGCAGGTCGGCCAGGTGCAGCACGATGGCTGCAGCTTCCGTGAGCACTTGGCCATCGAGCACCAGCGTGGGCACCACGCCGGCGGGGTTGAGCGCCAGGTACTGCGGCGATTTGTGCTCGCCGCCTTCGAAATCCAATGGGTGCAGTGCGTGCGGAATATCCAGTTCGATCAGCAGCCAATGCACCACCAACGCTGCGGTACTGGGGGAGTGGTACAGCGTGGCGACCATGCGGGGCTCCGGGATCGGTAGGGACAGGCGCGCAAGGCGGGCGACGTCTGCGCGGCGCACGGCGATTGTCGTTGTTTTTACCGCGCTGTCGAAGACCTGTGCCGTGCAATCACTGCTGCACCGACGCGCGCACCGGCACCACGACGCACTCGACACGATGCGGCATGCGCGCATCGTGCCTGCAGCTCACCGGCACCGGCCACACCCGCGCAACGGCAGTGAGGCCGGCTCGATCGCCGCCGTTACTCCACCACCACCGGAATCTTGCCGATCCGCGACTGCCATTGGCGCGGGCCGGTCTTGTGCACCGATTCGCCGCTGGAATCCACCGCGACCGTCACCGGCATGTCCTTGACCTCGAATTCGTAGATCGCCTCCATGCCGAGATCCTCGAACGCCAGCACGCGCGCGGCCTTGATCGCCTTGGACACCAGATACGCCGAGCCGCCGACCGCCATCAGGTAGACGGCCTTGTTGTCGCGGATCGCGGCGATCGCCGCATCGCCGCGCTCGGACTTGCCGACCATGCCGAGCAGGCCGGTCTGTTCCAGCATCTGCCGGGTGAACTTGTCCATGCGCGTGGCGGTGGTGGGGCCAGCCGGGCCCACCACTTCGTCGCGCACCGGATCGACCGGGCCGACGTAGTAGATGAAGCGATTGGTGAAGTCCACCGGCAGGGTTTCGCCGCGGTTGAGCATGTCGATCATGCGCTTGTGCGCAGCGTCGCGGCCGGTCAGCAGCTTGCCGTTGAGCAGGATCACCTCGCCCGGCTTGAAGCTGGCCACTTCTTCCTTGCTGATGGTGTCCAGGTTGACCCGGCGCGCATTGGTCGGGTTGTAGGTGAGCTTGGGCCAGTCTTCCAGCGACGGCGGATCCAGCATCACCGGGCCGCTGCCGTCCAGGGTGAAATGCGCATGGCGGGTGGCGGCGCAGTTGGGGATCAACGCCACCGGCAGGTTGGCCGCATGGGTCGGGTAATCCTTGACCTTGATATCCAGCACGGTGGTCAGGCCACCCAGGCCCTGCGCGCCGATGCCCAGCGCATTGACCTTTTCATACAGCTCAAGCCGCAGTTCTTCGGCACGGTTGGCCGCGCCGCGCGCCTGCAGGTCGACGATGTCGATCGGCTCCATCAAGGCTTCCTTGGCCAGCAGCATGGCCTTCTCGGCGGTGCCGCCGATGCCGATGCCCAGCATGCCCGGCGGACACCAGCCGGCGCCCATGGTCGGCACGGTCTTGAGCACCCAATCGACGATGGAATCGGAGGGATTGAGCATGGCGAACTTGCTCTTGGCCTCCGAACCGCCGCCCTTGGCCGCGACGATCACCTCGACATGGTCGCCGGGCACGATCTTGGTGTTGACCACTGCCGGCGTGTTGTCGCGGGTATTGGCGCGCTTGCCGGCCGGGTCGGCCAGCACGCTGGCGCGCAGCTTGTTGTCGGGGTGGTTGTAGGCGCGACGCACGCCCTCGTTGACCATGTCTTCCACGCCCATGGTGGCGTCGTCCCAGCGCACGTTCATGCCGATTTCCAGGAACACGGTGACGATGCCGGTGTCCTGGCAGATCGGGCGGTGGCCTTCGGCGCACATGCGCGAGTTAATCAGGATCTGCGCAATGGCGTCCTTGGCAGCCGGCGATTCTTCGCGCTCGTAGGCGGCGGACAGGTTCTTGATGTAGTCGACCGGGTGGTAGTAGCTGATGTACTGCAACGCATCGGCGACGGACTGGATGAGGTCTTCCTGCTTGATCGAGGTCACGGCTGGCTCTACGGCTGGCGGGGGTGCAATCCGGGCATTTTAGAGCAAACCGCAGGCGCGTCCGGGTGCGGCGTCTATCGCTGCGATTGACCGATGCGGCCTTTCGCCGGTGGTCGCCGCAGTGCTGCGGTGATGGCAAGCCACCAATCCACCGACCGTTGCCGGCGCGGCGGCTGACGGTGAGCCCTGGGCGCCGCGAGGCGAGCACGCGCCTGCCTGGGCCCTGCCCCTTTCTTATGGTTGGCCCAACACCCCGCGCCCACGCCGGGCGCGGCACACTAATACGATGTCAGCTTCCCGTTCCGGCGCTTCTGCGCCCGCCGCCCCCCGTACCGGCCCTACCCTGCGCGAGCGCCTGGATGCGCTGCGCAATCTGCCGCCGTTCCTGCAGCAGATCTGGCAGACCAGCCGCTGGCTGAGTGCCAGCAGCATCGGCTTGCGCGTGCTGCGCGCGCTGATGCCGGTGGCGACGCTGTACATCGGCAAATTGATCATCGACGAGGCGATCCATCTGGTCGGCCAGCCGCAGGCATTCGACTCGTTCGCGCAGGCCCTGGGCAGCGGCCGCCTGAACCGGCTGCTGGAACTGCTGGCGCTGGAACTGGCGCTGGCGATCGGCTCGGACCTGCTCGGCCGGCTGGTCGGCTACGCCGATGCGCTGCTGTCGGAGTTGTTCAACAACGCCGCCAGCGTGCGTCTGATGGAACATGCCGCGCAGCTGGATCTGGAGGATTTCGAAGACCCGGACCGGCAGGACAAGCTGGATCGCGCGCGACGCCAGACCATGAACCGCATGAACCTGATGAGCCAGCTGTTTGGCCAGGTGCAGGACGCCATCACCGTGGTCAGCCTGGCGGTGGGCCTGGTGGTCTATGCGCCGTGGTTGATCGTGCTGCTGGCGGTGGCATTGATCCCGGCCTTCATCGGCGAGGCGCACTTCAATGCGCTGGGCTATTCGCTCAACTTCCAGTGGACGCCGGAACGGCGCCAGCTCGATTACCTGCGCCAGGTCGGCGCCAGCGTGGAGACGGCCAAGGAAGTCAAGATCCTCAACCTGCACCGCTTCCTGATCGCGCGCTACCGCCGGCTGGCCGACAAGTTCTTCCAGGCCAACCGTGCGCTGGCACGCAAGCGCGCAATGTGGGGAGCGCTGCTGGCCGCGCTCGGCACCCTGGGCTACTACATGGCCTACGGCTACATCGCCTGGCGCACGGTGCGCGGCGATTTCAGCATCGGCGACCTGACCTTTCTGGCCGGCAGCTTCCTGCGCCTGCGGCAATTGCTGGAAGGCTTGCTGATCGGCTTTTCGCAGGTCGCCGGCCAGGCGCTGTATCTGGACGATCTGTACTCGTTCTTCAACATCGTGCCGGAAATCCGCTCGCGCCCGAACGCGCTGCCGGTGCCGCGCCCGATCCGCCAGGGCTTCGTTTTCGAAGATGTCGGCTTCCGCTATCCGGATGCCGAACAGTGGACGGTGCGGCACCTGGATTTCGAATTGCGCGCCGGCGAAGTGCTGGCGCTGGTCGGCGAAAACGGCGCCGGCAAGACCACCCTGGTCAAGCTGCTGGCACGGCTCTACGACCCCGACGAAGGCCGCATCCTGCTCGATGGGCAGGATCTGCGTCACTACGATTTGGACGACTTGCGCGCCAACCTGGGTGTGATTTTCCAGGACTTCGTGCGCTATCACCTGAGCGTTGGCGAAAACATCGGCGTCGGCCAGGTGGACGCGATGGACGACACCCCACGCATCCGCGCCGCCGCGCAACGCGCCATGGCCGGCGAGCTGATCGACAGCCTGCCCGACGGCTACAACCAGCTGATCGGGCGCCGTTTCAAGAACAGCGTGGATCTGTCCGGCGGGCAATGGCAGAAGATCGCCATCGCCCGCGCCTACATGCGCGATGCGCAGTTGATGATCCTGGACGAACCCACCGCCGCGCTGGATGCGCGCAGCGAATTCGAGGTGTTCCAGCGCTTCAAGGAACTGTCGGACAACCGCACCGCGGTGCTGATTTCGCACCGTTTCTCCAGCGTGCGCATGGCCGACCGCATCCTGGTGCTGGCCGCAGGCCGCATCGAGGCCAACGGCACCCACGACGAGTTGATGGCCCAAGGCGGCCGGTATGCGGAATTGTTCGAATTGCAGGCGGCGGGGTATCGGTGAGGTCGGGATTTGGGAATCGGGAATGGGGAATCGTTAGAAGCGGCGCTCCTGCGGCTGACAGGTACTGAGCCTGCGGATCCTGAAGAGGCACAGATCGTTCGGCACTGCACCCCATTCCCGATTCCCGATTCTCCATTCCCACCAAATGAGAGTTCATCTCATTTGGCCGGCTTGAGGTAGAATTGCCGGGTACTCTTCCCACGACACTTACCGGTATGTCTTCCGCTTTTGGCGCCGAAACGGTGCTCGAGGTCCGTCACTGGACCGATGCCTACTTCAGCTTCACCACGACCCGCGATGCCGGCTTCCGTTTCGAAAACGGGCAGTTCGTGATGATCGGGCTGGAAACCGAAACGCGTCCGTTGCTGCGCGCGTATTCGATCGCCAGCGCCAATTGGGAAGAACATCTGGAGTTCTTCAGCATCAAGGTGCCGGACGGCCCGCTGACCTCGCGGCTGCAGCACATCCAGCCCGGCGACAAGGTGCTGGTTGGCAAGAAACCTACCGGCACGCTGCTGATCAGCGATCTGCACCCCGGGCGCAATCTGTATCTGCTAGGCACCGGTACCGGTCTGGCGCCGTGGCTGTCGATCATCAAGGACCCGGAAACCTACGAGCGTTTCGACAAGGTGATCCTCACCCAGGGCGTGCGGTTCGTGCAGGATCTGGCCTACCGCGATTACTTCGAACGCGAATTGCCGCAGCACGAATTTCTCGGCGACCTGCTGCGCGAAAAATTGCTGTACTACCCGGCGGTCACCCGCGAAACCTTCGCCAACCAAGGCCGTTTGACCGAGCTGATGGCCGATGGGCGCATGCAGCAGACGCTCGGGTTGCCGACACTGGATCCGGCCAACGATCGCTTCATGATCTGTGGCAGCCCGCAGATGCTGGCCGACCTGCGCAGCCTGCTGGATAGCCGCGGTTTCCAGACCTCCCCGCGCATCGGCACGCCGGGGCATTACGTGTTCGAGCGCGCCTTCGTCGAAAAGTGATGCGCCGCGCATGAAAGACCCGTGCGCGCGGCGTTTCATCTGAAAAACCCGCTGTCGTAGCAGCACACCCGGGCACGACGAGGCGTTACCGGGAAATCTTCGTCGCGCCCACGTGCGCTCCTACGGTTTCAATACCACGCCCTGCCGGATCATGCGCCCAGCGCGCGCTCGATGTCGGCAGCCAATGCCTCCGGCTTGGTGGTGGGCGCATAACGTTCCAGTACGCGGCCGTCGCGGCCGATCAGGAACTTGGTGAAATTCCACTTGATCGCCTCGGACCCGAGCACGCCGCGTCGTTCGTGCTTGAGCCATTGCCACAGCGGATGCGCGCCGTTGCCGTTGACCTCGATTTTTGCTGCCAGCGGAAAATCCACCGCATAGTCGAGCGAGCAGAACTGGCGGATCTGCGCCGCATCGCCCGGCTCCTGGTGCCCGAACTGATCGCATGGAAAACCGATCACCACCAGTCCACGTTCGCGATAACGCTGCCACAGGGCCTGCAGCCCCGCGTATTGCGGCGTAAATCCGCACTTGGAGGCGACATTGACCACCAGCAGGACGTTGCCGGCGTAATCGCGCATCGACTGGGTGCGACCTTCCAGGTCGGTGAATGCGAAGGTGGAGATGTCGCTCATGGTTGCCCTGCAGTGTGCGAGACGGGCAGCGTACCGTAGCCGCCTGCACGGCGGCCACGCGGCGGAAGAACGATTGCCAAGGGCAGTCGTGCGACAGATCGCCTTGCGCGCGACAGACCGGGATCGTCAGACAGACGGCCCGGGATCTTCCAAAGCCGCCCGGAGACAGCCAGCTCCGGCCTGCCACGGAGTGCAACGGGCACACGTCCGGCGGCGGTCCATGCTCCGCTTGCATCGACTCGTACGCATGCAACGCCAGCGACGGTTGTGCCCGCCTGATGGCGTCGCATTGGCTTGGCAGCCATGCCTTTTGTCACACGCCTGTCCCGACTGGCTGGGTTAGCCTCGGCGGTTCGCACTTTGGAGCAACCCTCTTGACCACCCGTCTCGCTTTTGCCCTGGCCGCTTCCCTGGGACTTGCCATGCCGTCCTACAGCATCGCCGCCCCCGCTGCCACGCAGGCCGCCCCCCAAGCCAACCCCTTCTTCGCCGACAGCACGCTGCCGCTGCATTACCCGCAGTTCGACAAAATTAAGGACAGCGATTTCGCACCTGCCTTCGATGCCGGCATGGCCGAGCAGTTGAAGGAAGTGGAAAAGATCGCCAGCCAGAAAGCCAAGCCCAGTTTCGACAACACCATCATCGCGCTGGAAAAGAGCGGTGCCACGCTCGACCGCGCCACCACGGTGTTCTTCAACCTGGTCGGCGCAGACACCAACGACGCACGCAAGAAGTTGCAGGCTGACTATTCTGCGAAGTTCGCAGCCCACCGCGATGCGATTTCGCTCAACGGCAAGCTGTTCGCACGCATTCAGACCTTGTACGACCAACGCGCCAAGCTGGGGCTGGATGCGCAGGGCGTGCGCCTGGTCGAGAAGTACTACAGCGACTTCGTACGCGACGGCGCCAAGCTCTCCGACGCCGACAAGACCACGCTCAAGGCCATGAATGCCGAGCTGGCCAACCTGGGCACGACCTTCAGCCAGAACGTGCTGGCCGAGGTGAATGCTGCCGCCGTGGTCGTGGATGACGTCAAGCAACTGGATGGTTTGTCGCAGGAGCAGATCGCCGCTGCCGCCGAAGCCGCCAAGGCGCGCAAGCTCGACGGCAAGTACGTCATCGCGCTGCTCAATACCACCGGCCAACCGCCGCTGACCCAGCTGAAGAATCGCGAGCTGCGCAAGAAGATCTACGATGCCTCGGTGTCGCGCGGCAGCCACGGCGGCCAGTACGACAACACCGCGCTGGTGGCGCGCATCATGAAGCTGCGTGCCGACAAGGCCAAGTTGCTGGGCTTCCCGACCTATGCCGCCTACTCGCTGGAAAACCAGACCGCCAAGACCCCCGAAGCGGTCAACGCGATGCTGGGCAAACTGGCACCGGCCGCGGTGGCCAATGCCAAGCGCGAAGCCGCCGATCTGCAGGCGATGATCGACAAGGAACAAAAGGCCGCGCGCAAGCCGACATTCAAGCTGGAAGCCTGGGATTGGGCCTACTACAGCGAGAAGGTGCGCCAGGCCAAGTACAACTTCGACGAATCCCAGCTCAAGCCGTACTTCGAGTTGAAGAATGTGCTGGAAAACGGCGTGTTCTATGCGGCCAATCAGGAATACGGCCTGACCTTCAAGCAGCGCACCGACCTGCCGACCTACCGCGACGACATCACCGTCTACGACGTGTTCGACGCGGACGGCAAGCAGTTGGCGATCTTCATCGCCGACATGTATGCGCGCGAATCCAAGCGCGGTGGCGCATGGATGAACTCCTATGTGTCGCAGTCGGACCTGACCGGCTTCAAGCCGGTGGTGGCCAACCACCTCAACATTCCCAAGCCGCCGGCCGGCCAGCCGACGCTGCTGACCTGGGATGAGGTGACCACCATGTTCCATGAGTTCGGGCATGCGCTGCACGGCATGTTCTCCGACGTCAAATACCCGTATTTCTCCGGTACCAGCGTGCCGCGCGACTTCGTCGAGTTCCCCTCGCAGGTCAACGAGATGTGGGCCGACGAGCCATCCATCCTGAAGAACTACGCCAAGCATTATCAGAACGGCACGCCGATGCCGCAGGCATTGCTGGACAAGGTGATTGCCGCATCCAAGTTCAACCAGGGCTTTGCCACCACCGAGTACCTGGGTGCGGCAATGCTGGATCAGAACTGGCACCAGGTCAGCGCCAGCCAGGTGCCGGACGCCGCTGGCGTGATGGCATTCGAAGCCAAGGCGCTGCAGCAGGACGGCATTGCCTATGCACCGGTGCCGCCGCGCTACAAGACCCCGTATTTCAGCCACATCATGGGCGGTTACGCGGCAGGCTACTACGCCTACATCTGGTCGGAAGTGCTGGACGCCAACACCCAGCAGTGGTTCAAGCAGCACGGTGGCCTGAGCCGCGCCAATGGCGATCGTTTCCGCAAAACCCTGCTGTCGCGCGGCGGTAGCGTGGATGCGATGGAGCTGTTCCAGAACTTTGCCGGGCATGCGCCGCAGATCGAGCCGCTGCTCGAAAAGCGCGGTCTCAGCGCGCAAGGCGGCGATGGTGCGACCCCGGAAGCATCGCAGTCCAGGCCGTAAATCGGCTGCACGATCACGCGCGGTCGTCAGGCCGCGCGTGTGGCGGCAGGATCGGCATGTCCCGTGCGGGCATGCCGATCTTGGACATCGGACCAGACATCAAATGCTCTCGATGGTATCGACACGTCCTTGTTTGAGAACCGATGAGATGACAACGCCGCCCTGAGCGACCAGGGCGGTTTTTTTTGCGTGCTGCGTTTGCAGCGCTTATCGCACGCGCAATGCGCGCCGCTCAGAGTTCGACCGCGTCCACGCCATCCAGAAGCTTTTTCAGCAGCTTCTCCAACCGTAGCTGCTCGGCCTCGCTCATGCTGGCGGTCTCTGCATGCAACAGCGTGCAGGCATCGGGCAACAGGCTTTCGATCAAGGCCGAGCCTGCCGGTTGCAGCGTCAATACGATCTTGCGCCGATCTTCGGGGCTGCTGGTGCGCGTGATCAGGCCTTTCTCGCACAGCTGATCGGTGAGCCGGGTGATGTTGGCCGGCTTTTCGCTGGCGGCTTCGGCCACCTCGGTCGGAGTGATCGACTGCTCCGGTGTGCCATAGAGCATCATCAAGATCTCGTATTCCGGCGGACTGATGCCATAAGGCTTGAGCCGCACGCACCCGAGCGTATGCAGGCGCTTGTAGAGATGCTTGATCAGTCTCACCAATATTGCCGGCTCCCGCGGGAACGCCGGATAACGCACGCAGGTGTGGTCCACGCGACTTGCGGTTGGATCGAAACTACTCATATCACCCGTTCGAGTACGTTGCTGAATGGCCGGGCCATTCAATCACAACATGCGCGATGCGACACCTCAGCGCGCGAAGAGATGTACATATTCCGGTGCGACCGAAGGCAATAATGTGGAGGCGGCGACCTCTGCCATCTGCGTGCCATCCGAGTAGGGGCCGACCTGATAGGGCGGAAACACAAAGCGCACGGCAATGATCTGCCCATTTGCATTCAACACCGGCACGAAGTGCGCAAAGTTGTCCACCTGCGCGGCGGTGCCTTCGGCAATCATGCGATCGGCAGAAGCCACCTGCTCAGCCTGCTCTTCTACCGGCACGCGATCGGCCTGGACACGCTGGGTCGCTGCTGCATGCAATTGTGCCGCGACCTCCCGCCCGATCTTTTCCCAGGCTGCCGGATCCGGAATCAGCGCCTGCGCGGTCAATTGCTTGTGCTCCTTGACCAGCCAGACGAAGCGCGCCACCAGCGGCTCGCCATGCGCACCGCCGGTGTATCTGCTGCCATCGGCTGAAATCACGATCAGATCCGGGGTCTGCAACACGGTCTCGAATGCCAGCGACAGCTCATACGGCGCGGGCGGCTTGTCGTTGCCCAGCCCGGACACGGCCTGCATCAGTTCGGCACGTGCGTCCTGCGCATAGCCGCGAATGAGCGCAGTGAGTTCCGGATACGCATCCAGCCCGTGCGGGTAGCTGATGCCCACCATGTAGGCCGGTGCATGTTCGATCACATCTTCCAACGGGCCGCTCTGTACCACGGTCGGCTCTGCAGGCGGCGCTGCCGCGGGCGCCGCATCGGCTGCAGGCGCGTTCGGCTCTGCCGTTGTCGATGCGCGCTGCGTACACCCTGCCAACACGGCCAGCACCAGCAAGCCCTGCACTGCCTTCACTCCAAGCAACCGCCCCATTACCGCCCGCTCCCCTGTATGAATCATGTTACGAAAAAGGCCCGATGCCGGTCAGGCCAGCAGGTCCTGATACTGCGGATGTCGCCGCACATATGCATCGGCATAGCTACACGCCGGAACCACCTTCAAACCATGTTGCCGTGCGAATGCCAAAGCGTCCTCGACCAATGCCGCGGCAACTCCGCGTCCGCTGACGGCGTCCGGCACCTGCGTGTGGGTGATGGTCATGGTCTCGCCGTCGCGCAGATAGGCCAGCTCGGCACGATGTCCATCGGTGTCCATGTTGAAACGCTGCCGGGCCGGATCGTGTTCTACGTGCACTGTCGACGCCTCCGTCATGTTCTGCGCCAGCAAGAAGTGGCGTCAGTGTGACCAGCGCGATGCCGCGCCTGCGTGAAAGTGAATCGATGTTGTGATCGGCCGCGCAGCTTGCGCAACGCCCCCTCAAGTTCGCCCCGGGGGCGCCGATAGCTGACCCGAAGGCAATCGCGGCAACCGGTGTGCGGAAGCAGCGACGTCTTCGCCTTACCTATGAGGGAGCCACCGCATGAACAACGATTCGGCAGGACACAGCGCAGACAGCGACAGCTCGTTGCTGGAGGGCTTGTTCCAGTTCGCCCTCAAGGGCGACACCCACAATCCGGATTTCACGCAGCTCAACGATACGGTGTACGAACGCCTGCAGCAGGCCTACGGCGTGGCATCCAGCGCCGACCAGGAACGCAACGCGGCCTGAGCCGGCGCATCGCTGCGCAGCGGTCTCATCCGCTGTGCAGTCGTTGCTCTCATCTGGCAGGTCTGTCCAGACCGTGCCATCTCTCGGGTCTGACTTGGCTTCGCCTCATCAGGCCCTGGATTTGATCCGCTCCCGCAACGGTCCAGTCCGTACACGCCAGCAGTCGCCGGGCGTGCCACTGCGCTAGCTGCAACCACGCTGTCGGCTTGCACAAGGCATGTGCCGGCCGCGCACGAAAGTCCACTCCCTACCTGAGACGGCGTCCGGCGCGCTGAGCCTGGGTGACCTAACCGCCGCCGGCCGCGCTCACCCGAAGCGCGGATTGGACAGCTGCTCCAGAAACACCTGCCACACGCGCGGCTCCATGATCAGCATGAACATCACGCCGAACGCAGCGCCGGCCAGATGCGCGCTATGGTTGATGCGATCGCCGCCGCGGCGGTCCATCCACAGGCTGTAGCCCACATAAAACACCGCGTAGACAATCGCCGGGGCCGGAATGAACAGCACCAGGATGATCGTCCACGGTTGCAGCAGGATGAAGGCAAACAGCACCGCCGACACCGCACCGGACGCGCCCAGGCTGAGGTAATTCGGATTCTTCTGGTTCTTCAGGTAGCTCGGCAGGATCGAGACCACCAGTGCGGCCAGATAGAACAACGGATAGGTCAGCACGCTGCCGGTGAGCTGGGCCATCACGTTCTCGATCACCCGTCCGAAGAAGAACAGCGTGATCATGTTGAAGATCAGGTGCCCCAGATCGGCATGGATGAAGCCATAGGTCACCAGGCGGTCGTATTGCCTGTGCTTGTCTACCGCCGGCGGCCACAGGATCAGCCGGTCGCTCAACTTGCGATTGTTGAACGCCATCCACGAGACGATGCCGGTGATGGCGATCAGGATCAGGGTAATCATGCAGACCTCAGGCAGTACGGTAATTGTCGACCATGCGATACCGGCGTGCGTACAAGCCGAAGGCAAGTGCCGCCAGGAACGCGAAGGCCGCGAAGAAGAACATCAAGAAGGCCGCTTCGCTGAGTCCAGTATCGGCGATATGCGCGGTTACCGTCGCATTGCGCACCGCCACGTTCGACAGCAGCACCCATAGATTGCCGACGGTGGTCGTGAGATACCAGAAACTCATCACCACGCCCTTCATCGACGGCGGCGCCTGGCTGTAGGCGAACTCGATGCCGGTGGCCGAGACCAGCACCTCGCCGAAGGTGAGCAGTGCGTACGGCAGGATCTGCCAGGCGATGTGCATCGGCTCGCCACCATCCATGATCATCTGGATCGCGCCCACCGCGATCCAGGCCACGCCACTGAAGGCGATGCCGCTGGTCATGCGGCGCAACGGGGTGGGCTCCCAGCCGCCACGGCGTAACAGCGGGTACAGCACCAGGTTGTTGAAGGGGATCAGCAGCATCACCAGCAGCGGATTGAGCGCCTGCATCTGCGAGGCGGTGAACCAGGCCGGCATGGTCATCTCGCGCCCCTGCAATACCCAGGTCGAGGCCTTCTGGTCGAACAACGAAAAGAACGGCGTCACCAGCGCAAAGACCACCAACACCCGCAACAGCGCGCGCACACCTTCCACCGCAACATCCGGATGGGTGCCACGCGCGCGTTCCAGCTGCCACCAGGTCCCGCCGCCGATCCCGGCCAGCAACAGCACCAGCGCAATGCACAGGCACACGACGATGCCCAATGGCTCGACCAGCGCGAAGCCAGCCAGCGCCAGCAGCACCGAGACGACCGCCAGCATCAAGCCCGGGCGCCCCTGCCCCGGCGCGTGCGTCAGTAACGCGGTGCGCACCACCGCAGCGAACCCATGAGGGTCCTTCGGCGGCAGCGGCACCAGCACATAGCGCTTGCGCCCGAGCCAGAACACCAGCGTGGCCACGAACATCAGGATGCCGGGAACACCGAATGCCCAGGCCGGACCCAGATTCTTCAGCGCCAGCGGAATCAGCAGCGAGGCGAACAGCGAGCCGAAATTGATGATCCAGTAGAAGGCGTCGAACACCACCTTGGCCAGGTGCTTGTTGGACTGGTCAAACTGGTCGCCCATGAACGACGCCACCAGCGGCTTGATGCCGCCTGCGCCCAGCGCGATCAGGCCCAGACCCAGAAAAAACCCGTCGCGGCTGCCTTCAAACAGCGCAAGGCAGGCGTGGCCGGCGCAATACACCAGGCTGAACCACAAGATGGTGTTGTACTTGCCGAAGAAGCGGTCGGCCAGCCAACCGCCCAG
This sequence comes from Xanthomonas sp. D-36-1, assembly GCF_017746155.1. Taxonomy (NCBI): domain Bacteria; kingdom Pseudomonadati; phylum Pseudomonadota; class Gammaproteobacteria; order Lysobacterales; family Lysobacteraceae; genus Xanthomonas; species Xanthomonas sp. D-36-1. The sequence continues at coordinate 13,272 of NZ_JAGHWR010000005.1, read as the reverse complement.
CAACGGGAAGAAATACACCCCGATCATGAAACTGTGCAGGATGTGCTTGGCCTCCGCCTCGCGCCCGGGCCCGCTGATTTCCTGCAGCAACAGCGAGGTGATCAGGAACTGCACCAGGATGTTGCGCATGCCGTAGAAGCTGAAACGCTCGCAGGCCTCGTTGCCGATGATGAAAGGAATCTGGAGCGGCAGCCGCGCGCCGGCAGATGCGCCTGGCGAGATGGAGGTGGTCAAAGGCAGTCCGGTCATGCTGAAAACAGGCCCTATCGTACCGGCGCCCACCCACCGGCCGCCATCGCCCGCCCGGGAGTGCCGGACGCGGGCACTGAGCGGATGCGGCTGGCGGACCTCGACTTGGCGTGATCGCTGTCGTACAGGCCGGCCGGAAACCACATTGCTTCAAGCGTGGCCCAGCCTCCGCGTTGTTTGCGCCTACCCCCGTATGTCGCTCAGCTGGTCGACGAAAACCCGCCCCGCGTCCAGGTGAAACCCACGCACATGGCACCGATCACAGCAGGATCATGACGCAGTGCAGATTGGCCTTGCACGCTGGCTCGGCTACATTGCAAACGTTTTCCTGGAACACTGGACCGCTGGATGCCCCGCTTCACTCGCCTGGCCCTGAGCCTGTTGCTGCTGACTTCCGCCCCCGCCGCGCTGGCTGCCGCGCCGCTGACCACTCAGGCAGAGCGCAGCGGTTTTATCCAGACCGGCCGCTACGATGAAGTCATTGCATTGTGCGATGCGTTTGCGCAGCGCTACCCGCAGGCCGTGCGTTGCATCCAGTTCGGCACTACGCCGGAGGGCAGGCCGATGAAGGCCCTGATCGCCTCCACCAGTGGCGCACTCGACCCGCAATCGGCCGCGCAACGCAAGTTGCCGGTGGTCTTGGTCCAGGGCGGCATCCACGCCGGCGAGATCGATGGCAAGGACGCGGGCTTTCTTGCTCTGCGCGAGTTGCTCGACGGCAAGGCCGGCCACGGCGTGCTCGACAAGCTGGTGTGGGTGTTCGTACCGGTATTCAACGTCGACGGACATGAGCGCTTCGGTGCCTGGAACCGCCCCAACCAACGCGGCCCCGAACAGATGGGCTGGTGCACCACTGCGCAGAACCTCAATCTCAACCGCGATTACGTCAAGGCTGACGCGCCGGAAATGCAGGCCATGCTGCAACTGGTGCAGCAGTGGGACCCGTTGATGTATGTGGACCTGCACGTCACCGATGGCGCCAAGTTCGAGCACGACGTGTCGGTGCAGGTGGAACCGGTGCATGCCGGCGATACGACCTTGCAGCGCGATGGCACCCGCTGGCGCGACGCAGTGCTTGCCGACCTGAAAAAACAGGGCTCGCTGCCGCTGCCCTACTACCCGTCCTTCGTGCACGAAGACGACCCCAGTTCCGGCTTCGCCGATGATGTGTCGCCGCCGCGCTTTTCGCACGGCTATTTCCTGCTACGCAACCGCTTCGGCATGTTGGTGGAAACGCATTCGTGGAAGGATTACCCCACGCGTGTGCGGATCACCCGCAATGCGATCGTCTCGGTGCTGCAGCAGGCCGCACGCCATGGCAGCCAGTGGCGCGCCGATGCATTGGCTGCCGATCAACGCGCCACGCACCTGGCTGGCACGTCCGAGCCGTTGAGTTTTGCGGCCGGCCCGGAGGCGCGCACGGTCGCGTTTCGTGGCTACGCGTATACGCGCACGCCATCGCCGATTTCCGGCGCGCTGATGACGCGCTACGACGAGAGCAAGCCGCAAGTCTGGAAGGTGCCGCTGCGCGATCAGATCAAACCCGATGTGGTGGTGGATGCGCCACGCGGCGGCTATCTGGTCCCGGCTGCGCAAGCCGCCTTGGTGGGCGGAAAACTACGCCTGCATGGCATTCAATTCACGACCATCGGCACTGCGGCGGAGCGGCCGGTGCAAACCTTCCGCGCCGACGCGGTCAAGTTCGCGGCACGCTCCAACGAAAGCCATCAGACCGTCGAAGTCAACGGACAATGGCGCGATGAGACCCGCAACGTTCCAGCCGGCTCGTTGTTCGTGCCGATCGCCCAACCCAAGGCACGCCTGGTGATGGCGATACTGGAACCGCAGGCACCGGATTCGCTGCTGCAGTGGGGCTTTTTCAATACTGCGTTCGAGCGCAAGGAATACATGGAAGCCTACGTCGCCGAAGAGGTGGCGCGCGACATGCTTGCCAAAGATGCAGCATTGAAGACGCAGTTCGAACAGCGCATCGCCAGCGACCCGGACTTTGCCAACAACCCGCAGGCGCGGCTGGAATTTTTTGCCAAGCGCCACGCATCGTGGGATGAGCGCTACCAGCTCTACCCGGTCCTCCGCACCGCGCAGACCGACTTCTAACCGTCCGCCGATTCTGCACGCGTCGGCGCGGAATGATCGCGCCTTCCCGATCTGGGCACTTTGGCGCCCTTCTTATGTCTTGAACCAGCACCACAAGGAAATCCCGTGCCACAGCTCGATATGAAACCGTTTACACTCCGTCAGGATCGTCCGCGCCCCCTGGTCCTGGCGGTCGTGATGGGCCTTGGCATCGCCCTCGCCGCGCCGCTGGCAGTCGCGCAGGGCGCGCCATCTTCGCAGCCGTGGATGGACACCGCATTGACCCCGGACCAGCGCGCCGACCGCCTGCTGGCGCAGATGAGCGAGGATGAAAAATTCCAGATGCTGCGCAGCTATTTCGGCCTGGGCACCGACAAGATTCCCAAGCCCGAGGGCGCGCTCGGTTCGGCCGGCTACGTTCCCGGTATCCCGCGTCTGGGCATTCCCGCCCAGCAACTGGCCGATGCCGGCGTGGGCGTGACCAACCCCGGCGGCATCCGCAAGGGCGATTACGCCACCGCGATGCCATCGGGACCGTCGACCGCATCGAGCTGGAACCGGCAACTGGCGTATACCGGCGGCAAGACCATGGGTCGCGAATCCTGGCAGCAGGGCTTCAACGTGTTGCTCGCCGGCAGCGTCAATCTGCAGCGCGACCCGCGTAATGGACGCAATTTTGAATACGCGGGTGAAGATCCGTTGCTGGCCGGCACCATGGTTGGCGAATCGATTCGCGGCGTGCAAAGCGAACATGTGCTGTCCACGATGAAGCACTTCGCACTCAACGACATGGAAACGCGGCGCAATTTTCATAGCGCGCAGATCGGCGAGCAGGCGATGCACGAATCGGACCTGCTGGCCTTCGAGATTGCGCTGAAGATCGGCGACCCGGCCTCGGTGATGTGTTCGTACAACAAGATCAACGGTGTCTACGGTTGCGAGCACGATTACCTGCTCAACCAGGTACTCAAGCAGGAATGGAAATACCCCGGTTACGTGATGTCCGATTGGGGCGGGGTGCATAGCGGATCCAAGGCCGCGTTGGCCGGGCTGGATCAACAATCGGCCGGCGAAGTGTTCGACGCGGCAGTGTATTTCGATGCGCCGTTACGCATGGCGGTGTCTGCCGGCGTGGTGCCGCGCACGCGCTTCGACGACATGGTCAGGCGCGTGCTGCGCAGCCTGTTCGCGCACGGCGCCTTCGATCATCCTACCCAGCGTCAATCCATCGATGGCAAGGCCGGTCTTCTGGCTGCGCAGCGCGTGGCCGAAGAAGGCAGCGTGTTGTTGCGTAACGAGCAGGCCGCGTTGCCGCTGTCCAAGGACGTGCGCCGCATCGCGGTGATCGGCGGCTACGCCGACAAGGGCGTGATGTCCGGCGGCGGATCTTCGCGCGTGGACTACACCATCAACGGCGGCAACGCGGTACCGGGCATCACGCCGACCACCTGGCCCGGCCCGGTGATCATCCATCCGTCCTCGCCGCTGCAGGCACTGCGTACGGCACTGCCGAACGTGCAGATCGATTACCTGGACGGCACCGACCGCACCGCGGCCGCACGCGCGGCCAAGGCGGCCGATGTGGCGATCGTGTTCGCCACCCAATGGGCCGCCGAATCGGTGGATCTGCCGGACATGCGCTTGCCCGACAACCAGGACGCGTTGATCGAGGCCGTGGCCAAGGCCAACCCGAAGACCACCGTGGTGCTGGAAACCAACGGACCGGTGCGCATGCCGTGGGCCGAACGCGTGCCGGCGGTGTTGCAGGCGTGGTATCCGGGCATCGGCGGCGGCGAGGCGATCGCCAACCTGCTGACCGGCGCGGTGAATCCTTCCGGCCACCTGCCGGTGACCTGGCCGGTGGACGAGTCGCAGCTGCCGCGCCCGTCGATTCCGGGGCTGGGCTTCAAGCCGGCCAAACCGGGCGAGGACAGCATCGACTACGCCATCGAAGGCGCCAATGTCGGTTACAAGTGGTTCGCCGCGCGCAAGCTGACACCACGCTACCCGTTCGGCCATGGCTTGTCGTACACGCAGTTCCGTATGGGCGGGCTGCGGGTGGATGCACGCGGCAGCCAGCTCACCGCCAGCTTCGAGGTGGAGAATACCGGCCCGCGCGAAGGCGCCGCCGTGCCGCAGCTCTACGTCGCCCTGCCCGACGGCCACGCCACCACTCTGCGGCTGATCGGCTGGCAAAAGCTCACGCTGAAGCCGGGCGAAAAACGCAGCGTGCAGGTCGTCGCAGAGCCCAAGACCTTGGCCGATTTCGACGCCGAGGCACGTCGCTGGACGATCGCCGCGGGCACTTACCGCGTGCAACTGGCGCGTTCGGCGAGCGAGCCGGTGCAAACTGCCCAGGTCACGCTGCAGGCGGCACAGTTGCCGTGAGCGCACGTGGTGCAGGCACCGATGCATGCGTGCGCCACCATCGGACTGGCTCGTTGCCATGCCGCGTACGGGGCGACGAAAAAAATGTGCCGGGTGCGTTGACAGTCTCGCGCGCAGCTTGCACAATTCGCCCCCTGAGTCGCCCAGGTGGCGGAATTGGTAGACGCACTAGCTTCAGGTGCTAGCGGGGGCAACTTCGTGGAGGTTCGAGTCCTCTCCTGGGCACCACGACTCACGGTAGATCGTAAAAAACCTCGCTTCGGCGGGGTTTTTTGCGTTTGGGCATTCGTGTTGCGACATCCACATTTGCCAGCGTCTGCGGCAGGCCATGCGTCGCATCGACCGGCTCGGCGCTGCGGCAATCGGCCAAGCTCGTCAAATCCGTCACAACGAAAACCCCGCATTCCAGCGGGGTTTTCGTTGTTCAACCAGCAACGTCGCTCAATGCCCCCCGGCCGCCGCCGCACTCCCGGCACCGGCGCCGAACGGCGGTTTTGCCAGCCACAGGAAGAAGATGATCGCCAGGAAAGTCCATCCAAGCAGATAGAAGATGTCGTTGAAACCCATCTGCGATGCCTGGTGGTTGATCATGTTATTGAGCGATGCCGCGCCGCGTTGCAGGTCGCCCTGCCCCATCGCAGTGACCTGCTCCTGCATGCCGGGCGTGTACACCGAAATGTGCTCGGTGATGTGCGCGTGGTGTACCTGGGTACGGCGTGCCCACAGATACGTGGTCAACGATGCGGCGAAGCTACCGCCCAACGTGCGCAGGAAGGTGGCCAGGCCGGAGCCGGCCGCAATCTCGCGACCGTCCAGATCCGACAACAGGATCTGCAACACCGGCATGAAGAACAATGCCACGCCCACACCCATCACCAACTGGATCGTGGCCACATGGCCGAAGTCCACCTGCAGGTTGAAATTGGAGCGGAAGAAGCTGGTGAAGGACATGAAGACAAAGGCGATGGTGGCCAGCATGCGCAGGTCGAAGCGCAGCGCGTATTTGCCTACGAATGGCGTCATCAGCACCGGCAGGATGCCGATCGGCGCGGTGGCCAGGCCGGCCCAGATCGCGGTGTACCCCATATCGCGCTGCAGCCATTGCGGGATCAGCAGGCTCACGCTGAAGAACGCGGCATATGCGACCACCATTGCCAGCGTGCCGGCGCGGAAATTGCGATGCCGGAACAGCTTGAGATCGACGATGGGATCCTTGTCGGTCAACTCCCAGATCACGAACACCACCAACGCCACTGCCGCAATGCAGGCCAACACCACGATCTTGTCCGAAGAGAACCAGTCTTCGTCATTGCCCAGATCCAGCACCAGCTGCAAAGCGCCCGCGCCAACCACCAGCAGGATCAGGCCGATGTAATCCATGCGCGGCTTTTCGAGCTGTTCGGGGCGATGCCGCAACTGCGAACCCACGATACTGCTGGCGATGATGCCCAGCGACACGTTGATCAGGAAGATCCATTCCCAGCTGTAGTTGTCGGTGATCCAGCCACCGAGAATCGGCCCGGCGATCGGGGCCACCACGGTAATCATCGCCAGCAACGCCAGCGCCTGCCCGCGTTTTTCGCGCGGATAGATCGACACCAGCAGACTCTGGGTGATGGGATACATCGGGCCGGCAACAAAGCCCTGCAACGCGCGCGCCACCACCAGCATCCCCATGCTCTGCGCCAGACCGCACAGCAGCGAGGCAATGGTGAACGCCAGCGTGGACCACACAAACAACTTGGTTTCGCCAAAACGGCGACTCAACCAACCGGTCAACGGCAACGCAATGGCCGTGCTGACGGCGAATGAGGTGATCACCCAGGTGGCCTGCTGCGAACTGGCGCCGAGGTTGCCGGCGATGGTCGGCAGCGAGACGTTGGCGATGGTGGTGTCCAGCACCTGCATGAACGAGGCCATGGCCAGGCCCACGGTGCACAACGCCACGCTGGCCGGGCGAAAACCGGCGGCTGGCGCCGGTGCCGCCGGGCCGCCGGGCGCGGTGGGAGCTTGCGAAGACATGGTGGCTTAGCCCGCCTTGCTGGCAGCCTGCGAGGGCAGGTTGTCCTGGATGATGCGTTGGATGTCCGCGTCGGCAGCCTTGAGCTGCTGCGCATACACGTCGGTGGCGAACACCGCGCCGTTGGCGACCTTGGTCGGCAGCACACTGCCCTGCTGATCGTGCAGGTTTACCTCCACCTTCATCGACAGACCGATCCGCAGCGGATTGCTGGCAAGCTGCTCGGAATCCACCGCAATGCGCACCGGCACGCGCTGCACGATCTTGATCCAGTTACCGCTGGCGTTTTGCGCCGGCAACAGCGAGAACGCGCTGCCGGTGCCCAGGCCCAGGCTCTGGATACGGCCGGTGTAGCTCACGCCGCCGCCGTACAGATCAGAATGCAGTTCCACTTCCTGGCCCAGGCGCATGTGCTTGAGCTGGGTTTCCTTGAAATTGGCTTCCACCCACACCTGCTCCAGCGGCACCACCGCCATCAACACGCTGCCCGGCTGCACGCGCTGACCAACCTGCGCCGAGCGCCGTGCGACGTAGCCGGACACCGGCGCCACCACGCCGGTGCGCGCATGATTCAAATACGCCTGGCGCAGCTGTGCGGCGGCGGTCTGCACGTCCGGCTGGTTGGCCACCGCGCTATCGTCCACCAACGCACGGTTACGCTCCAAGCTCTCGCGCGAGCCGCTCACGGCCGCTTCGGCGGCGGCCAGTTCGTCGCGGGCGTGCGCCAGTTCTTCGTTGGAGATTGCGCCGGTGGCCGCCAGGTCCTTACGCCGCGCGAAGTCCGAGCGCGCACTGCGCAACGTGACCTCGCGTGCGGACAATTCGGCTTGCGCACCTTCCACGGTGCGATACAGACCGCGCACCTGACGCACGGTCTTGGCCAGGTTGGCTTCGGCCTGCTGCACCGCGACCTCGGTGTCGGCCGGATCCAGCTGCACCAGCAACTGGCCGCGCTCCACGCGCATGCCGTCTTCGGCGCCGATGCTGACCACGGTACCGCCCACCATCGGGGTGATCTGCACCTGGTTGCCCTGCACATACGCATCGTCGGTGTCTTCGTGCCAACGGCCGACCAGGAAGTACCACACCACCAGGCCGATGATCGCCAGGATCACCACAATGGCCACGATGCGCAGCGCAGCACGGCGCTTGCTGGGCGCGGCCGGTGCGGGTTGAGGAGAAGTTGAAGTCGTCTGGCTCATCGTCGATGTCTCAGGAATTCGGTTGTGCGGAAGTGGGCGCGGTGTGTGCGGTATCGCGTGCGGGCTCCGGCGTGAATCCGCCACCCAGCGCACGCTGCAACCTCACCGAGGCCAGAAGTTGTTGCGACTGCAGCCCGGCCAAGCGTTGGCGTGCGACGAGCAACTGCTCCTGCACGCTGAGCACGTCCAGATAGCTGCCGATGCCGGCGCGGTAGCGCTGCTGCGCCAGATCGAAGGCGGCCGTGGCGGTCTGCACGGCGTCGTTCTGTGCCTGCGCGCGTTGCTCCAGCGAGCGCACGGCGGTGACCTGATCGGCCACTTCGCGCAGCGCAGAGATCACTTTCTGGTTGTAGTCGGCCACGGCCAGGTCGTATTGCGCATCGCTGCCGGCCAGATTGGCGCGCAGCTTGCCGCCGTCGAAGATCGGCAGGCTCAACGCCGGCGCAACCAGACCCAGCACCGAGCCGCTTTCCAGCAACTTGCCGACATCCGGGTTGATCACACCGCCCAGCGCGGTGAGGTTGAGGCTGGGATAGAAACGGGTCTTGGCGACTGCGATGTCCTTGTCGGCCGCCTCCACGCGCCAGCGTGCCGCCACCACGTCGGGGCGACGGCCCAGCAGATCGGCCGGCAGCATGCTCGGCAACTGCGTGGCGAGGCCCGCACCGAATACAGGCCGGGCGATGTCCAAACCGCGATCCGGGCCCTGCCCGACCAAGGCTGCCAGCGCGGTGCGGGCTTCGTCGATCTGCTGCTGCGCCGATTGCAACTGCTGCTGCGCAGCCGGCACGCGCGCTTGTGCCTGACGCACCTGCAACTCACTGTCGATGCCGGCGCTGCGGCGTTGCCGGGTCAGCTCCAGGGTCTTCTGCGCACGGCTCAATTCGTCGTTGGCCAGGTCGTGCAGGCTCCACGCGTACGCAAGCTGCGCATAGCCTTCGGCAATCGCCGACGACAGGTTCAATCGTGCCGCCTGCGCATCCACTTCGGCCGCATGCGCCTGGTCGACTGCCGCTTCCCACGCGCTGCGCTTGCCGCCCCACAGATCGATGCCGTAGCGGAAATCCAGCACGACCTGCGCGCTGCCGCCATAGCTGCCGCCGAGCTCTTCGCCGACCATGGATTCAGGTAGCTGCAGGCCGGTGTAGCCACCGGACACCGAGAGGCTGGGGCCGCGCTCGGCCTGCGCACTGCCGATACGTGCCTGCGCCTGACGCAGGCGCGCATCGGCTGCCGCGAGGCTGGGGCTGTGCTGCAGGCCTTCGGCGATCAGCGCGTCCAGCTGCGCATCGCCCAGCGCGCGCCACCAATCGCTGGCCGGCCACGCGGCCGGGCTCAGCGTGGTTTGCTGCGCCAGGGCGCGCTCTGCATGCAGCGTGCCGGGATCCAGCACGTTGCCTTGCGGATTCAGGCCACGGCTGCTGGCGCAGGCGGCCAACGCCAGTGCCAGGGCGGTGATGACGAACGGCCGCGCCAGGCGCATCGAGCGCGGGCGCAGCGTCGGGGTCGGAGAACTAGCAGCGTTCATGAGTTGAGTGCGTCGCGGACACGGATAAGAAGTGAGGTGAGAAGTTCGCGCTCGGCCGCGGACAGGTCGCGCAGGCCGTGCTCGATGGCGCGTTCGCCGCGCAGGCGCAGCCGCTCCCATAGCGCCACGCCCTGCTCGGTCATGACGATCTGCAGCGCGCGCCGGTCTTGCGCATGCGGCTCGCGCCGCACTGCGCCCAGCGCTTCGAGCTTGTCGAGCAGGCGGGTCACCGCGCTCGGGGTCTGGTCCAGCGCCAGCGCCAGCTCGTTAGCCGTGCATGGCGAGCGCACCGCCAAGATCTTCAGGCCGACGTAGTGGCTGAAGCCGAAATCGGGCAGCTCGCCCTTCATCTCGGCATCGAGCTGGCGCATCAGCGCATCGCGCACCTGGCGCAGCAACAAACCGAACGACGGGGTGGCGGAAGACGAAACATTCATGCGGCACATTTTGTTCCGAAAAATATATTTGTTAACGCAATTATTCCACCAGGGATTAAACCGCCCGCAAGGATCGCCACCTTACGCGGCGCGTGCGATGGCTCGGTAATACAATTCGGCCAATGAGTATCGAAAACCCGCCAACCCAGATCGACGCCTTGCCGCCAGGCGTACGCGCCAGCTTCGAAAAGGCCGATGGGCCGGTGCTGATCGCTTTCCTGGCAGAGCTGCGCGAGGTATGGGCGCCGGAAACTGCCTGGCACGCGCATGTCCGCGGCCAGCTGATGTATGTGGAGCATGGCGTGCTCACCGTGCACACCGAACAAGGCGCCTTGTCGCTGCCGCCGGGCTGCGCCGGCTGGATGCCGCCCGGGCAGCAGCACACCGTGGAACTGGCCGGACCGATGCGCGGCTGGGGCGTGGTTGTGCGGCCGGATGCCTGCGCTGCCCTGCCCGCGCAAGGCGGGGTGATCCGGCTGACCGGGCTGGCCCGCGAGGCCATCATGCGGGCCGCCAGCTGGCCGCTGGATCAGCCGCTGGATGCCACCCGGCAACGCCTGGCTGCGGTGCTGCTGGACGAGCTATGCCAGGTGCAGATCGACCACCTGCACCTGCCGATGCCCGCCGACCGCCGGCTGCTGCGGATCGCCCGCCAGTTGCTCGACACGCCGGCCGACCCGCGCCCGCTCGACGCCTGGGCCGACTGGGGCGGCTTGTCGCCGCGCAGCCTGAGCCGGCATTTCCGCGACGAGACCGGCCTGAGTTTTGCGCAGTGGCGGCAGCAGGCCCGGCTGACCGAAGGCCTGCGGCGGCTGAGCCAGGGCCACGCGGTGGCGCAGGTGTCCGACCAGCTTGGCTACAGCAGCCCCAGCGCCTTCGTCAGCGTGTTCCATCGCCATTTCGGCGCCCCGCCAACCCGTTATCTGGCCGGCTCCCATGCACGCGGCTTGGCATCCCCCGCCGCATCCGGATAATCGGCGCTCTTCGAGCCCGCGCCCCGGTGCGGGTTCCTCTTCACGCAGGACCTGGCTTTACATGACCGATCTGACCCGCCCCACCTTCCACGGCTTCGAACAGCTACCGCTGCGCGAGTACGCCGAACGCGCCTATCTCGACTACTCGATGTACGTGGTGCTCGACCGCGCCCTGCCGTTCCTGGGCGACGGCCTGAAGCCGGTGCAGCGGCGCATCGTCTACGCAATGAGCGAGCTGGGCCTGAATGCCGCCGCCAAGCCGAAGAAATCCGCGCGTACCGTGGGCGATGTGATCGGTAAGTACCACCCGCATGGCGACAGCGCCTGCTATGAGGCGCTGGTGCTGATGGCGCAGCCGTTCTCGTACCGTTACCCGCTGATCGAAGGCCAGGGCAACTTCGGCTCCACCGACGACCCCAAGTCGTTCGCCGCGATGCGCTATACCGAGTCCAAGCTGACCCCGATCGCCGAAGTGCTGCTGGGCGAGCTTGGCCAGGGCACCACCGATTGGGCGCCCAACTTCGACGGCACCCTGGAAGAACCCACCTGGTTGCCGGCGCGCCTGCCGCACCTGCTGCTCAACGGCACCACCGGCATTGCGGTGGGCATGGTCACCGACGTGCCGCCGCACAATCTCAACGAGATCGTCAGCGCATTGCTGCGGCTGCTCGATGATCCCGATGCCAGCGTCGCCGACCTGTGCGAGCACGTGCTGGGCCCGGATTACCCGACCACCGCCGAGATCATCACTCCGGCTGCGGACCTGCGGAACATCTACGAAACCGGCCACGGCAGCGTGCGTGCGCGCGCCACCTACAAGAAAGAGCACGCCAACATCGTCATCGATGCGCTGCCCTACCAGGTCTCCCCGTCCAAGGTGATCGAGCAGATCGCCCAGCAGATGCGCGCCAAGAAGTTGCCGTGGCTGGAAGACATCCGCGACGAGTCCGACCACACCAGCCCGGTGCGGGTGGTGCTGGTGCCGCGCTCCAATCGTGTCGATGCCGAACAGCTGATGGGCCACCTGTTCGTCACCACCGATCTGGAACGCAGCTACCGCGTCAACCTCAACGTGATCGGCCTGGATGGCCGCCCACAGGTCAAGAATCTCAAACACCTGCTGAGCGAATGGCTGAGCTTCCGCAGCGATACGGTGACCCGCCGCCTCAACCATCGCCTGCAGAAGGTCGAGCGTCGCCTGCACCTGTTGGAAGGCTTGTTGATCGCCTTCCTCAACCTGGACGAAGTGATCCGCATCGTCCGCAGCGAAGACGAACCCAAGCCGGTGCTGATCTCGCGCTTCGCGCTGAGCGAAGAACAGGCCGAATACATTCTGGAAACCAAGCTGCGCCAACTGGCGCGCCTGGAAGAAATGAAGATCCGCGGCGAACAGGAGGCGCTCGCCAAGGAGCGCGCGCAGATCATCGCGATCCTGGAGAGCAAGACCAAGCTGAAGAAGCTGATCAAGGACGAACTGACTGCCGACGCCAAGAAGTTCGGCGATGCGCGGCGTTCGCCGCTGGTGCAACGTGGCGCCGCGCAGGCCATCGACGAAACCGAGATGGTGGTCAGCGAACCGATGACCGTGGTGCTGTCGCAAAAGGGCTGGGTCCGCGCGGCCAAGGGGCACGAGGTCGATCCGGCCGGCATGTCATACCGCGATGGCGACGGCCTGCTGACGGCGGTCCGCAGCCGCAGCACGCACCAGGTGGCGTTCCTGGACTCGGACGGCCGCGCCTATTCCACTGCCGTACACACCCTGCCCTCGGCGCGTGGCAACGGCGAACCCTTGACCGGGCGGTTCTCGCCGGCGTCTGGCGCGGCGTTCCAGGTCATGGCCAGTGCCGACAACGCCACCCGCTTCGTGCTGGCGTCCTCGCATGGCTACGGCTTCGTTACCCGTTTCGAAAACCTTACCGGCCGCAACAAGGCCGGCAAGGCGATGCTCAACCTGACCACCGGCTCGCATGTGCTGACGCCGGCCCAGGTGAGCAACCCGCAAACCGATCGCATCGTCGCCGTGACCAGCGCCGGCAATCTGCTGGCGGTGCCGGCCACCGACGTGCCCGAGCTGGACAAGGGCAAAGGCAACAAGATCATCGAGATTCCCAAGGCCAAGCTCGGCACCGAACGTGTGGTGGCAGTGGTGGCGGTCGCACCGGGCAACACGCTGCTGGTGCGCAGCGGCGCACGTACCATGAGCCTGTCGTTCAAGGACCTGGACACGTATGTCGGTGCGCGGGCGAGCCGTGGATCGTTGTTGCCGCGTGGGTGGCAAAAGGTGGACGGGTTGGAGGTGCAGTAACGGTTGTTCACCCACCCGGCGCGCGGCGGCGCGGCTGGGACTGCGCTCGCCTCAGGCTGCTGAGGCGCGGCA
>NZ_JAGHWR010000004.1:0-59900 GCF_017746155.1 Xanthomonas sp. D-36-1 | reverse complement strand
GCTGCCACGGAACAACCTGCTCCATCTCGGCAAGAAAGATCTCGCGCCGGGTCTGCTTACGCTTGCCCAAGCCCTCAGCGTCACCGAACGTCAGCTGCATGGATGAATCCTCTACATAAGGCGATAGTGTCGCGCATCTGCGGTGAGTTGATCAGACCTTCCCTAGCGTATGTGAGCGCTCCTGCAGTGCAATCCGTGCCCGAGGTCCGTGGCAAGCGCAATGCAACAGGGCAAGATGGGCCGCCCGCGTGCGTGCGCTGCACGCGCGCCGCCCCGTATCGATGAGATGTCTGCCGATGTTCCTTTGTCCTGCCGTCAACCTGCCCTGCATCGCGAGCGCGTGCTGATGCGCTGGCCCGGTTTTGCGCTTGCCGCCAACGGCAGCACCGTGCGCACCGAAATGCTGGCCGGTGCCACCACCTTCCTGACCATGGCGTACATCGTCTTCGTCAACCCCGACATCCTGGCCACCACCGGCATGGATCACGGCGCGGTGTTCGTGGCTACCTGCCTGGCTGCAGCACTGGGTTCGCTGTTGATGGGAGTGCTGGCCAACTATCCCATCGGCATGGCGCCCGGCATGGGCTTGAACGCGTTCTTCGCCTTCGGCGTGGTCGGCACATTGGGCTACAGCTGGCAGCAGACCCTGGGGCTGGTGTTCGTTTCCGGCTGCCTCTTTTTACTGCTTACCATCACCGGCGCGCGGCGCTGGTTGGTGGATGGCATTCCGACCACCTTGCGCAGCGCCATTGCGGCGGGCATTGGCCTGTTCCTGGCCTTGATCGGGCTGCAGAAAGCCGGATTGGTGGTGGCGCATCCGCAGACCTTGCTGACGTTGGGCAATTTACACCGACCCGAGCCGCTGCTTGCGCTGGCCAGGTTGCTGCTGATCGGCGTGCTGGAAGTGCGCCGCGTGCGGGGTGCCATGTTGCTCGGCATCCTTGCGGTGACCGGGGCAGCGTTGGCGTTGGGACTGGTCCACTACGAAGGCGTCCTGGCGCTGCCGCCCAGCCTGGCGCCCACCGTGCTGCAGCTGGATATCGTCGGCGCCTTGCGCGGCCATGGCGGCGGCGGTGCGCTCGCTGCGGTACTGCATGTGGTGCTGGTGTTCGTGCTGGTGGAAATGTTCGACGCCACCGGCACGCTGATGGGTGTGGCGCAGCGCGCCGGCCTGCTGCACACGCCCGCGCAGCGCCGTCAGTTCGATCGCGCGCTGCTTGCCGACAGTACCGCCATCCTGGCCGGCGCGCTGCTCGGCACTTCCAGTACCACCGCCTATGTGGAAAGCGCCGCCGGCGTGCAGGTGGGCGGGCGCACCGGCCTCACCGCGCTGGTGGTTGCCGCCCTGTTTCTGCTCGCGCTGCTGTTCTCCCCGCTGGCCGCAATGGTGCCGGCCTACGCCACCGCACCGGCCCTGATCTACCTGGCCTCGGTGATGCTGCGCGAATGCACGCAGATCCAGTGGGACGATGTGGGCGACGCGTTGCCGGCCGCCATCTGCATGCTCGCCATGCCGCTGACCTATTCCATTGCGACGGGGCTTGCGTTCGGCTTCATCACCTATGCCGCGCTCAGACTCGGCAGCGGCCGCTGGCGGGGCGTGCACCCGGCCACCTGGACCATCGCGGGCTTGTTCGTGCTGCGTTATGCGCTGGAATGATGCGTGCCTCATCTGTTCCAGGCTTGCTTACCGGCGCGCACGTGGGTGGCCTCGGGTCGCGCTGGCAGGCAAGCTATGTGGTCGTCGGCTGTCGCACACCACCGTCTCTCCAAACGAGTCTCCTGCATGTTATTTCTTCGTCGCTGTCTGGTCCTGAGCGCATGGGCGTGCTTGCCCATCGTCGTGCACGCACGGCCGGCACCAGCGCCTGTGCCCGTGCCTGCGCAACAACGCCAACAGCAGGTAGCGCAGTTGTTCCGTGAGGCGGCCGCGCAGCCGGCGCAGCTACGCACCTGGCTGCAGGCCATGCCGAAAGGTGGCGACCTGCATAACCACCTGTCCGGTTCGGTGTATGCCGAGACGTATCTGCAATGGGCCAGCGACGATGGCGCCTGCGTGCAACTGGACGAGCTGAGCCTGCGCGCACCGCCGTGCGGGGCCGGCCAGGAACCGGCCAGCGGCCTGGCGGCACGCAACGCCGCGCTGTACGGGCGGATGGTGAATTCGCTGTCGATGCGCAACTTCCTGCCCGGCCCGGCGCAACCCAGCGGCCACGATCAGTTCTTCAGCACCTTCGGCAAGTTCGATGTGGTGGTCCGCACCCGTGTCGCCGACACCGTCGCCGCAGTGCTGGAGCAGGCCGCACGCGACCGCGTGCCGTATGTGGAAATCATCGCCAACCCGCCGCAGATGGATCAGGCTGCCAAGCGCATGCAGTCGCTGCCGTGGAAGGGCGAGGACGACGCAGCCAATCTGCGTGCGTTGCAGCCCGACCTGGCGCCGCTGGTGCAGGCCGCGCAACGCGATCTTGCCGACATCGACGCGCAGGGCCGACGCGTACTGCGTTGCGACCAGGCCGATGCACGCCCCGGCTGCACGGTCGAGTACCGCTATGTTCCGTATGTGTTGCGCGTGCTGCCGCAGCCGATGGTGTTTGGGCAGATGGCGCTGGCGCATGCGCTGATCGCCGCCGGCGGCAGCCGCGCGGTGGCGCTGAACATCGTCGCGCCGGAGGACAATCCAGTGGCGTTGGCCGATTACGCGCGGCATATGGCGATGTTCCGCTTCTTCGCAACGCGCTACCCCGGTGTGCCGCTGTCGCTGCATGCCGGCGAGCTGGCGTTGGGGCTGGTGCCGCCGGCGCAGCTGCGCTCGCATATCCGGCAGGCGGTGGATGCAGGTGCGCGCCGCATCGGGCATGGGGTGGACCTGCCCTACGAAGACGATGCAGAGGCACTGCTGCAACGCATGCGACGCGAACAGGTTGCGGTCGAGATCAACCTCACCAGCAACGATGTGATTCTGGGCATCAAGGGCGCCGCGCATCCGCTGGCGCTGTATCTGCGTGCCGGCGTGCCGGTGGTGCTGTCCACCGACGATGCCGGCGTCTCGCGTGCGGACATGACCCACGAGTACCAACGTGCGATGCAGGAACAGGGGATCGACTACCCCAGCCTCAAACAGCTGGCCCGCAATGGCCTGCGCTACAGCTTCCTGCCGGGTGCGAGCCTGTGGGACGCCGACGGTAAAGCTGCGCAGGCCTGCGCCACTGCGTTGCAGCGCGAAACAGATGATGCTGCCTGTCGAGCATTCCGCCAGGGCAGCGAGAAGGCTCGGCTGCAATGGCAGCTGGAAACCGACCTGGCCCAGTACGAGCGCACGCTGTTGCTGCAACACAGATAGCGCCGACAACGAGACATATGCAACGTAGGAGCGCGCCCGAGCGCGAACGGGCTTTACCGGTAACGCCCCGTCGCGCGCAGGCACGCTCCTACAAATGCCTCTGTCCATCGCCGGTGCAATGCCTTCAACCTTCCACGACAACAACGCAATGACCGACCCGCACCTCCCCTCATCCAAACGCCGCGTCATTCTCGAAGACGACATCGACGGCTTCACCCCCGCACAGCTGCTGCTGTTGCAATCGCCCGACGTCGAGGTGTTGGGCATCAGTGCCGTCAGCGGCAATATCTGGCGCGATGAGGTGCTGGCGCATACCTGCCGCCTGCTGGAACTGGCTGGCCATCCGCAGATTCCCGTACTTCCCGGCCCGGTGCATCCGCTGCTCAACAGCGAGTTGGCCACCGAACGCTGGGAAGCGCTGTACGGCAAACTCGTGTGGAAAGGCGCATGGACCAAGCACTGGGTGGACGGCGACACCGTGCAAAGCGCGCCGCGCTATCACGCCCCCGATGTGGTGCCCGATCTGGCCTTGGGCAATCCCAGTGTAGTGCGCCCCTCAGACGAGCCGGCCGCGTTGTTCATGCTGCGCATGGTGCGTCAGTACCCGCGCGAGGTAAGCATCATTGCCACTGGCCCGTTGACCAATCTGGCGCTGGCGCAATCGCTGGACCCGGCCTTTGCCACGCTGGCGCGCGAGCTGGTCTATATGGGTGGCAGCCTCAATCCGCGGCAGCAACGCAACAGCGTGAGTGCGCAGCAATTCGCACGCGAATTCGTCAATTCGCCGCGACGCGAGTTCAATATCCGCTGGGATCCCGAAGCGGCCAGCATCGTCATGCGCGCGCCGTGGCGCCAGATCACCATGGTGCCGGTCGACCCGTCCACCGCCACCGAACTCACCGCCGAGTTGCTGGCGCGCATGAGTGCGGCCGACACCACGATTGGCCACGCACTGCGCAGTCGCGAGCCGGGCTTTCCGATGTGGGACGAACTGGCCACGGCCGTGTGGCTGCGCCCGGAATTGGCGAGGCATACGGAAACGCTGTACGTGGACACCAACACTGCCTTCGATGCCGGGTACGGCGATATCTTGTCGTGGGCACCGGGGTATCAGCCCGGGCTGGGCGAGCGGGCGCAGACGGTGGTGCATGCGGTGGATGTGCCAGCATTCGAGCAGCTGCTGGTCGACCGCCTCACTGCTCCACAGCCGCCGGCAGTGGGATCGCCCCTCCCCGTCCTCCCTTCGGGTCCTCGATTCCCTTGATGGGGAGAAGGGGCCCGCAGGGCGGATGAGGGTGCGCTGCGCTGATGACGGCGCGGCGCTGATCTGAGGAGATCGCAAGCTATGTGGAGGAAAACGCCTGATACATCCCAACTCCCGGGGCATGCCCTCACCTCACAACCTGCACAGCACGCAGGCAAGCAGGCGAATCTCAAATCCCGACTCCCCCATCCCCGCTTTCCAACAGGTGATTCATGCAACTCCCAGCGCAGTGGCAGGCCGGCGTCGATCGCAATACCGAAGTGCTGCGCGGGCACGCGCAGCTGCTGGCCACCTTCCATGCGCCGCCTGCAACGGCGCATGATGGCAGCGGTTTGCGCGGCCAGATCGCCTCCATCGTCAGCACCACGCGCAGCCAGCCCACGCTGGCCGCGCGACTGGCCACCCAGACGCTGACACGCATCAACCAGGCCAACGACCGCCTGTGCGCCATTACCCACCTGCTGCCGGCGCGTGCCGCGGCCGATGCCGCGCGCGTGCAGGCTGCGCTTGCCGGTGGCAGCGACGGTGGCGCGTTGGCCGGCGTGCCGTTCGTGGTCAAGGACCTGTTCGATGTCGCCGGGCAGGTCACCACCGCCGGCGCCGCAGTGCGTGCGCATTGCCCGCCTGCCAGCCGCGATGCAGCGGTGGTGCAACGGCTCGGCGAAGCCGGCGCCGTGTTGGTGGGTACCGCCAACATGGACGAATTCGCGTACGGCTTCGCCACGGTCAATGCGCATTACGGCACCACCGCCAATCCGCACGATGACCAGCACCTGGCAGGCGGCTCATCGGGCGGCTCGGCGGCAGCGGTGGCCGCCGGGCTGGTGCCGTTCGCGCTTGGCTCGGACACCAATGGCTCCATCCGCGTGCCGGCCGCGCTGTGCGGCATCTACGGCCTGCGCCCCACGCACGGCGCCGTCCCCCTGGATGGGGTGTTTCCGTTTGTCGATGCGCTGGATGTGGTCGGCCCATTCGCCACCTCGGTGGCCGACCTGCGCCGCGTCTACGACGTACTGCGCGGGCAGCCGCTGCCTGCGTGCCATGCCGGCAAGCTGCGCGTCGCGCGGTTGGGCGGCTGGTTTGAGCGCAATCTGGATCCGGATCTGGAGGCCGGGCTGCAGACCCTGCTCGCCGCCTGCAACAGCCTTTCGTCGATCGACCTGCCCGAGGCCGAACGCGCACGCGCCGCTGCCTTCGTCCTGACCGCTGCCGAAGGCGGGCATCGTCACCGCAGCGCGCTCACCGCGCACGGCGCGCAGTTCGACCCGGCCACCCGCGACCGCCTGCTTGCCGGCTTGCAGCTGCCTGCCAGCGCCGTGGCCGATGCGCACCGCTTCGCGCAGTGGTTTGCCGATGCCATGCATGCGCTGTGGGACCAGGTGGATGTGCTCATCGCGCCAGCCACACCCTGCGTGGCGCCACGCATCGACCAGGACACCATCCAGATCGACGGTTTGCCCGTCTCTGCGCGTGCGAATCTGGGTATTTTCACCCAGCCACTCGGCCTGGCGGCCTGCCCGGTGCTGGCCGCACCGCTGCCGCGTCCCGGGCGCCTGCCACTGGGCGTGCAACTGATCGCCGCGCCCGGCCGTGAAGACCGCCTGTTTGCGCTGGCCGCGCAACTCGAGCGCGACGGCCTGCTCGCCTTCAGCCCACCGCCGGAGCCACGCTGATGTTGCATACCCTGCGCGCGCGCCGCGGCATGGTGGTCGCACCGCACCATCTTGCCGCACAGGCCGGACGCGATGTCTTGCGCGACGGTGGCAATGCCATCGAAGCGGCCGTCGCCACCGCTGCCTGCCTGGCGGTGGTCTACCCGCACATGACCGGCATCGGCGGCGATGGCTTCTGGCTCATCCACGAACCCGATGGCCGCGTGCATGCCATCGATGCCTGCGGCCGCGCGGCGCAGGCGGCCACACTGGATTTCTATCGCGGCCACGCCCACATTCCGTGGCGCGGGCCTGGCGCGGCCAATACCGTGGCCGGTACCGTCTCCGGCTGGGCGCTGGCCCTGCAGCAGGCAAACGGCAGCGTGTCGCTGCAACGCCTGTTGAGCGATGCGATCCATCACGCCAGTGCCGGCGTACCGGTCACGCTGGGCGGCGCGCAGGTGGCCGCCAGCAAGCGCGCAGAACTGCGCCCACAACCCGGCGCCTATGCCCAGATCTTCGAGCCGCACGGCGCGCCGCTGCGCGAAGGCGCGCTGCTGCGCCAGACGCAGCTCGCGCGTACCTTGCAGCGGCTCGCCGATGAAGGTCTGGAGAGTTTCTATCGCGGCGCGATTGCCCACGACATCGCCGCAGACCTGCAGGCATTCGACAGCCCGCTCGGCGCACACGACCTGGCGACCCATCGCGCCGACGCCAGCGTGCCGTTATCGGTTGTCATCCAGGGCGCGCGCCTCTACAACCACGCGCCGCCCACGCAGGGGCTTGCCTCGCTGTTGATCCTGGCACTGTTCGATCGCCTGGAGGCAGAAGACGCAGACAGCTACGCACACCTGCACGGGCTGATCGAAGCCAGCAAGCAGGCCTTCCTGATCCGCGACGCACACCTCGGCGACCCCGCCTGGATGACGCTCGACGCACAAGCCCTGCTCGACGACAGCGCCGCGCTCAATGCGCTCGCCGCACGCATCGACATGCGCGCCGCACTGCCGTGCCCACAGCCCTCGCAGGCAGGCGACACCGTCTGGTTCGGCGCCATCGACGCGCACGGCCGCGCGGTCAGCTGCATCCAGTCCACCTATTTCGAATTCGGCTCCGGCCTGGTGCTGCCGCGCACCGGCATCACCTGGCAGAACCGCGGCTGCAGCTTCCGCCTCGCCCCCGATGGCTGGAATGCGCTTGCCCCGGGACGCAAGCCCTTCCACACGCTCAACCCGGCGCTGGCCACCTTCGACGACGGCCGCGTGATGGCCTACGGCACCATGGGCGGCGAAGGCCAACCGCAAACCCAGGCCGCCGTGTTCTCCCGCTACGCCCGCTTCGGCATGCCGCTGCAGCAGGCGGTCAGCGCACCGCGCTGGCTGCTGGGCCGCACCTGGGGCGAAGACAGCACGGCGTTGAAGCTGGAAGACCGCTTCGACCCGGCCGTGGTGCAGGCCCTGCGCAATGCCGGGCATGCGGTGGAACTGCTGCCGGCGTACAGCGCGGTGATGGGACATGCCGGTGCCTTGGTGCGCGAGCAAGATGGCGTCCTGAGTGGCGCCAGCGATCCGCGCTCGGATGGAGCAGTGGCGGCGTGGTGACCACAGTGGTCGTTCCGCTGCGGCCGCGTCCCACGTGCGCCATGGGCGCGCACCGGATGAAAGCGTCCATGTGTCGCAAGACCGTGGTGCGGAAGCCTTCGTAGCGAACCCAACCACGGCAACTTTGGCGATCCGTGTGCCATGCTTAAGCACGCCAAGGGCGCGCCATCCACATCTGCGTTACGGCTAACGCGTCGTCCAATCCACTCAAGGAGAGCAACATGACAGACCAAGATCAACATCAACCGTCGCTGGAAGACGTCAAGCTGGCGTTCGATGGCCAGAGCGTGGATTGGTATCTGCAGAAGCTGGTCGGCATTGCCAACACCTCGGACGTGCAGTTCGGCGTCACCCTGTTTGTCGAAGGCATCGTCATTTCCGGCCAATTGGTCAGCGGGAAGCGCTATTTCGAGGCGTTCGCGCAGGAGTTCTCTGCTGCCTATCCGGGCGATGCCGATGAAAAAGAGGATATCCGTCGCGCGTTTGCCAGCCACGCCAGCATCTACGATGCCGAAGACGACACGCAGCAGAGCAGCACGCCGCCGCAGTTCATCCACCTGATCGATGCGCGTTGCTTCTCACCGGGCGGCCAGCCGCTGCCCAGCAACCGTGGCGTGTTGTGGCGCGGCAAGGTCAATGCGGTTTCCGGATTCACCCTTGGCTCGCTGTCGGCAGACTGAGCCCGCTGCCGTCTGCTCCAGTGTGAGTGCCCGCCATCTCACACTGGGCGACCAAACACTTGCTCAAGGCAGTGCAACGCCGCGCCAGGACGGCAGCAGGTAGCGGACATTGTGTCAGGCCGCCGCCGTCGGACCTCGGCGCACGATGGCGATGCAGCGTCCACGACGGCATCGGCCACGGCCCGCGTCATGCCGACGGCGCGAGGGTCCGCGACAAGAAATCACCGATGTAGTGCGCAATCTCCAGCGCATGCGTCTCCAAGGCGAAGTGCCCTGTCTCCAATAGATGCACTTCGGCCCTTGGCAGATCCGTGCGGTAGGCCTGCGCGCCGGCCGGGATAAAGGCGGGATCGTACTTGCCCCACACGGCCAGCAACGGCGGCTGATGGGCACGAAAATACGCTTGAAATGCGGGGTACGCCGCCACATTGCTGCGGTAATCCAGAATCAGGTCGAGCTGGATCTCTTCGGCGCCCGGGCGCGCCATGTAGGCGATATCCAGGGTGTAGCCGTCCGGCGACAGTGTGCCGGGCGCGACACCGGTGCCGTATTGCCACTCACGAATGGTCTGCGCCGACAACGATGCGCGGCAGGCCTCGCGATTGGCGGCGCTCGGCTCCCGCCAGTAGGCCTGCCAGGCGTCCCATTGGTCGCTGAAGCCCTCCAGGTAGGCATTGCCGTTCTGGCTGACGATGGCGCTCACCCGATCCGGATGCGCGGCCGCAAGGCGGAAGCCGACCGGTGCACCGTAGTCGAACAGGTACAGGCTGTAACGCGTCAGTCCCAACGCTTCGGTAAAGCCTTCGATCACCTTGTAGAGCGCATCGAAGGTGTAATCGAACTGCCCACGCGGCGGTGCCTTGGTCATGCCGAAGCCGGGGAGATCCGGGGCGATCAGACGGTATTGGCTTGCCAGCAACGGCATCAGGTCGCGGAACATGTGGCTGGCACTGGGAAACCCGTGCAACAGCAACAGGACCGGCGCGTCCTTGCGCCCTGCTTCGCGATAGAACACCTCGACATCGCCAACCTGCTCGGTGCGATAGCTGATGCGCTGGGTGGCGTCGTGGGACATGCTGCCTCCGTCAGTAATGGGGTGTGGGCGCCGCACCTGTCGGCTGCACGCAATCTGCCGGCCCCCAGCAACAGTGCGGTGCCAACCCAGCACAGGCGCAGGATGGAGCGACGCGCGTCCACCGACGGCGCATGTTGCCGGCGGGTGTTGATGGATGGGGCGGCGCAGATGCGGGTGCGGCAACGCGTGTGCAATGTCGGCCATGCTAGGTGCGCCGGCCTGGCACGAGAACCACCCTGGCGTTCAATGGAGCATTGCATCGCGCGCAATGCCGCAACCACTGTTGCGTTCGCATGCGCTGCATGGCGCATATGGCATCCAGGGGTTGATCACATCGGGCTGCTAGGCTGCGTGCCCGGTCGAAGGTGATTGTCGAAGACGAGGCGCAGGTGGACCGCATCCAGGAAATGACGCTGTTTGCCGCGCTGGCCGAGCACACCAGCTTTGCGGGTGTGGCGCGCCATCTGGGCATTTCCACCGCCACGGTCACGCGCACCATCGCTCAGCTGGAATCGCGGCTGGGCGTGCTGCTGGTGGTGCGCAGCACACGCACCATGCGGTTCACCGCGGCAGGGCAGCAGTATGCAAGCGACTGCCGGCGCCTGTTGGCCGAGCTGGAGGATGTCGAAAGCCGCGCCGCCGGCCTGCATGCGCTTCCCAGCGGCTTGCTCACCGTGACTGCGCCGCAGATGTTCGGCGCTCTGCATGTGACACCTGTCGTGGCGCACTTCCTCGGCCGCTATCCGGCCATGCGCGCCCGTGCCCTGCTGGTGGACCGTGTCGTGCCGCTGCTGGAAGAAGGCATCGATGTGGCGATCCGGATCGGCACGTTGCCCGATTCGTCGCTGACTGCCATCCCGGTCGGCAGCGTCCGTCGCATGGTGTGTGCCTCGCCCGGCTATCTTGCAGAACACGGCATACCGCAGCACCCGGACATGCTGCCGCAGCACGCAACGATTTCCACCGCTGCGGCAGAACGCACGCCCAGGTGGGCGTTCCGTCTGGATGGACGTGCGCATGAGGTGGAGGTTGCCTCGCGCCTGAGCGTCAGCGCATTCAACGCCGCCATCGTTGCCGCGGTGGATGGGTGGGGCCTCACACAAGTGCCGTCCTACCAGGTTCGCCAACACCTGCAGGACGGAACGCTGGTCAGCGTGCTGGATGCCTTCGAGATCGCGCCCGAACCGGTGCACGTGGTCTATGTCGAAGGCCGCCGCGGCTCGTCGAAGGTGCGCACGTTCGTGGACGAGTGCGTGGCTGCATTACGGCACGACCTTGGATGTGCGGACGGCGGTTGAGCGGCGCCAGGCAGCCCGGTCATGCCGTTGGCTGCCGCACGCGCGCGAACGCGCGCCTGACCGCAGCAGCGCCATGCAGTCGATCAGCAGATGCAGTTGCAGTGCGATCCTCCCGAACTCTACGACCAGCCGTCTCCGCCCACGTGCGCGCTTTTTCCCGACGTTTTCCTTCGCACGGGGTGTTCGCATGGCCTGCGCGTGATGCAGGCACCCGCGGCGGTGCGGTGCGTCCGCTGCGTTGCTGACGACGGGTGCGGGCAAGACGTGACCTACGGGCCGCTGGCACGCGCACGCGTTCGCAGGATGCAGTCGTCGCAGGGGCATGCCTGCGCCGGCAGCCCCATGCCAGCGGGCCAAGCCCGCGTTGCATTTTTTGCAGCCCAAGCCCGCGAAAAAACTCTTTGATGGCGACAGGACTGCCTCCCTATAGTCGAGGCGCCACCTCTCCCACCTGCTCCCGGACTGCACTTGCGCCCTCCGCGAGCCCCCGTTGGTCCGTCGATGCCCGCTGCCCTGCCGTCCCGCCAAGTCGCTCCCGACCTCGCTGCTCCTGGCGGTGCGCGTGCGGTGGCACGCTGCGACGCGCTGGGCGTTGGGCCCTACAGCGACAGCGATACCGGGCTATTCCGCGGCTGGCTTGGTCCTGCCCACCGTGCCGCGGTGGAACAGGTAGGCACCTGGATGCAGGCGGCCGGCATGCAGGTGCGCATCGATCCCCTGGGCACATTGGTGGGCCGATACGCCGGCACGCAGCCAGACGCACCGGCGCTGCTGATCGGCAGCCACCTGGACAGCGTGCGCGATGCCGGGCGCTACGACGGCCCGCTCGGCATCCTGCTCGGCATCGAATGCGTCGCCGCGCTGCATGCGCAGGGACGCCGGCTGCCCTTTGCCATCGAGGTCATCGCCTTCGGCGACGAAGAAGGCTCGCGCTTTCCCGCGTCCATGTTCTGCAGCCGCGCGGTGGCCGGCACGCTCGACCCCACCGCGCTGGCGGTCACCGATGCCGCCGGCATCACGGTGGCCAGCGCGCTGGCCGCGTGGAACCTGGACATCGCCCACGTGCACCACGCCGCCCGCGCCCCGGGCAGCGTGCTGGCGTATCTGGAAACGCATATCGAACAAGGCCCGGTCTTGGAAGCGGAAGGAGTGCCGCTGGGCATCGTCAGCGCCATCGCCGCGCAACGACGCTTCGCCCTGCGCTTCGAAGGTCGCGCCGGACATGCCGGCACCACCAGCATGGCGCTGCGCCGCGACGCCTTGAGCGCCGCGGCCGAAGCGCTGCTGGCCATCGAACGGATCGCCCGCGCTGGCAGCAGCGACCTGGTCGCCACCGTCGGCAAGCTGCAGGTGGCGCCCGGCGCCGCCAACGTGGTGCCGGGGCGTGTGGACTGCTCGATGGACGTACGTGCGGGCAGCGATGCAAGCCGCGACGCCGCCGTGCAGCAGATCCAACAGGCACTGGCGCAGATCGCCATCCACCGCGGCGTCGCCATCGCCATCGAGCCACTGCAGACGCTGGCCGCCAGCCCCTGCGCCCCGGCACTGATCACGCGCCTGGAACACGCGGTTGCCGCGCAAGGCATCGCACCGCGCCACCTGGTCTCCGGTGCGGGCCACGATGCCATGGTGATGGCAGCGCTGTGTCCCACGGCGATGCTGTTCGTGCGCTGCGCCGGCGGGATCAGCCATCATCCGGACGAACATGTCGATCCGGCCGATGCCGAGATCGCTTTGGCGGTCATGCGCCACTTTATCGACCACCTGGGAGATCCCCTTGTCACCTGATCTGCGTCAGCTGCACACCTTCGGCGAACTCGATCCTCCGCAGCGCCTGTTGATGGGCCCGGGCCCGGTCAATGCGCATCCGCGCGTGCTGCGTGCGATGGCGGCCGATCTGCTGGGGCAGTTCGATCCGGAAATGACCACCTACATGAACGAGGTGATGGCGCTCTATCGGCCGTTGTTCGGCACCGAGAATCGCTGGACGTTCCTGGTCGATGGCACCGCGCGCGCCGGTATCGAAGCGGCGCTGGTCTCGTTGGTCAGCCCGGGCGAGCGCGTGCTGGTGCTCAACTTCGGCCGCTTCGGCTTGTTGCTCACCGAAATCCTGGGCCGCCTCGGCGCCGAGGTGCACAGCGTGGATGCGCCGTGGGGCCAGGTGCTGCCGCTGGGCGCGATTGCCGAGGCCATCGAGCGCGTGGCACCCAAGCTGGTGGCCACCGTACACGGCGATACCTCCACCACCATGGCGCAGCCGCTCGATGGCGTCGGCGCACTATGCCGCGCAGCCGGCGCGCTGAGTTATGTGGACGCCACCGCCACCATCGGCGGCATGCCCATCGCCAGCGATCGCTGGGACGTGGATGTGGTCACCGGCGGTTTGCAGAAATGCCTGGGTGGGCCATCCGGCTCGGCACCCATCACCGTGTCCGAGCGCGCGGCCGCGGCCATCTTCGCGCGTCGCCATGTTGAACGCGGCATCGTGCGCGACGACATCGCCAACGGCAGCGGCCCGCGCATCGCCTCGAATTATTTCGACCTGGCGATGATCATGGATTACTGGTCGGACAAGCGCCTCAACCACCACACCGAAGCCACCACCATGCTGTACGGCGCCCGCGAATGCGCACGCGTGGCCTTGCAGGAAGGCCTGGATGCGCGCTTCGCGCGCCATGCGGCGGCCGGGCGCGCGGTCAGCGCCGGCATCCGCGCGTTGGGGCTGGAGGTCTTTGGCGACGATGCGCATCGCATGACCAATGTCACCGGCGTGGTGATTCCGCCCGGCATCGACGGCGAGGCGGTACGCCGGCGCATGCGCGAGGATTTCGAGATCGAGATCGGCACCGCGTTCGGCCCGCTGCAAGGCAAGATCTGGCGCATCGGCGCGATGGGCTACAACGCGATGAAGCACAAGGTGCTGATCACCCTGGCCGCACTGGAAGCGGTACTGCGCGCCGAAGGCTATGCCTGCACGCACGGCCTGGCGGTGGAAGCGGCACTGGCCGCCTGGCATGCGGAAGCGCAGGCATGAACGCCGCGCGCGACCTGCTCGGCTATGGGGCCAGCCCGCCTGCGGCGCACTGGCCCGGCGGCGCGCGCATCGCCGTGCAGTTCGTGATCAACTACGAAGAGGGCGCGGAGAACTGCGTGCTCAACGGAGATGCGGGCTCTGAGGCGTTTCTGTCGGACATGGTCGGCGCGCAAGCGCAGCCCGGCGCCCGCGCCATGGCGATGGAAAGCCTGTACGAATACGGCAGCCGTGCCGGCTTCTGGCGGCTGCATCGGCTGTTCACCGCACGCAACGTGCCGGTGACCGTGTTCGGTGTGGCGCAGGCATTGGCATCCAATCCGGACGCGGTGGCCGCGATGCAGGCAGCCGAATGGGAAATCGCCAGCCACGGTCTGCGCTGGATCGATTATCAACACGTGGACGAGGCCACCGAGCGCGCGCATATCGCGCAGGCCATCGCCGTGCATACGCGCGTCACCGGCAGCCGCCCGCTGGGTTGGTATCAGGGGCGCACCAGCCCCAACACCGCCCGCCTGATCGCCGAAGAAGGCGGTTTTGTCTACGACGCCGACAGCTACGCCGACGACGTGCCGTACTACGACAGCCGCCACGGCCGCGCGCAGTTGATCGTGCCGTACACGCTGGATGCCAATGACATGAAATTCGTCGCCTATAACGGTTTTGCCGATGGCGAGCCGTTCTTCCGCTATCTGCGCGACAGCTTCGAGCAGTTGCGCAGCGAAGGCGGGCGCATGCTCTCGATCGGCCTGCACGGGCGCATCGTCGGCAAGCCGGCGCGTGCGGCAGCGCTGGCGCGCTTTGTGGACCACGTGCTGGCCAGCGGCGATGCCTGGATTGCGCGCCGCATCGATATCGCGCGCCATTGGCTGCAGGTGCATCCGGCATGAGCATCGCAAGCGCCGACATCGATCTGCCCGAGGTGATCGCGCAAGTGACGGCCGCCTTCCATGCCTATGAAACGGCGCTGATGGGCGACGACATCGCTGCGATGGATGCGCTGTTCCATGCAGCGCCCAGCACCGTGCGTTATGGCGTGGGCGAAGTGTTGTACGGCATCGATGCGATCCGCGCATTTCGCAGCGGCCGCGGTGGCTCGCCGCAGCGCCGGCTGACGCATGTGCAGGTGCATGGTTTCGGCCACGATTTCGCCACCACCCACGCCGAATTCATTCGAGACGGCAGTACTGCACGCGGGCGGCAGAGCCAGAGCTGGGTGCGCTTTGCCGACGGCTGGAAAGTGGTGGCCGCGCATGTCTCGCTGCAAGGCACGCACGCATGAGCGTGGTCGACGACCCCGGGCTGGACGATGCCGCCTTCATGGCGCGCTATCGCGACCTGTTCGAACACTCGCCGTGGGTGATCGAACGTGCGCTGCGGCGACGGCCGTTCGCTGATGTGCACAGCGGCCTGATGCAGGTTGTTTACGACGCATCGCCGCAAGATCAGGTCGCACTGATCCGCGCCCACCCCGAGCTGGCCGGCAAGGCCGCGCTCGAGCGCACGCTCACTGCCGCATCGGCCGCAGAGCAGGCTTCGGCCGGGCTGGACCGGCTCGACGAAGACCAGTTCAAGCGCTTCCACGCGCTCAATCAGGCCTATCGCCACCGTTTCGGATTCCCGTTCGTGATCTGTGTGCGACTGCACGACAAGGCCGGCATCCTGGCCGCGCTGGAGCAGCGCCTGGACGCATCGCGCAACGCAGAGATCGCCACCGCCATTGCCGAAATCGGCAAGATCGTTCACCTGCGCCTGGAGGCACTGCCATGAGCCTGGCCCACCTCGAACGTACCCTCGCCCACGACCTGCAATGCCTGGCCCACGGCGGTGATGCCTGGGTGCAACCGCGTGTGCATCCGGGCGGGCACGTCTACGACGTGATCATCGTCGGCGCCGGGCAGAGCGGCCTGGGAGCGGCGTTCGCGCTGCAACGCGAGCGTGTGCACAACGTGCTGGTGATCGACGAAAACCCGGCCGGCCAGGAAGGCCCGTGGGTGACCTACGCACGCATGCAGACCTTGCGCACGCCCAAGCACATCACCTCGATCGATCTGGGCGTGCCATCGCTCACCTTCCGCGCGTGGTGGGAAGCGCAATACGGCAGCGCCGCATGGGACGCGCTGGACAAGATCCCGCGCGCGCTTTGGATGGATTATCTGCGCTGGTATCGCACAACGCTGCGCTTGCCGGTGCGCAACGCCACCCGCCTGGTCCGGGTGGAACCGGACCTGGCACCGGGCATCCATCGCCTGCATCTGGCGATGGGCGCGCCCCTGCTCACACGCAAGCTGATCCTGGCCACCGGTATCCAGGGCGGCGGCCAGTGGGTGGTGCCCGAGTGGATCAGCCGCGCCCTGCCCGCGCATCGCTACGCGCATACGTCCGGCCACATCGATTTCGCCGCACTGGCCGGCAAGCGTGTGGGCATTCTGGGCGGCGGCGCCTCGGCTTTCGACAATGCCTGCTTTGCGCTCGAACAAGGCGTCGCCAGTGCCGAGGTGTTCGTGCGCCGCAGCGAATTGCCGCGCATCAATCCGTTCCGGCACATGGAACAGGCCGGCATCATTCCGCGTTTTCTGGCACTGCCGGATGCAGACAAGTATCGGATGATGGCCAGCTTCTTCGCGCACAACCAACCACCCACCAACGACACCTTCCAGCGCGCCTGTGCGCATGCCGGCTTCGCGCTGCACCTTGGCGCGCCGTGGCTGGACGTGGCCGAGCGCGACGGCGAGATCGTCGTGCGCACGCCGCAGCGCGAACACCGCTTCGATTTCCTTGCCATCGCCACCGGCCTGGTCACCGATCCGCGGCTACGTCCGGAACTGGCCGCGCTGTCCGGGCGCATCGCCTGCTGGGGCGACCGCTATCGGCCACCGCCTGGCCAGGCCAATCCGGTGCTGGACGCACATCCCTATCTGGGACCCGGGTTCGAACTGCTGCCACGCACGCCCGACGATGCCGCGCTGCTGCATGGGCTGTTCGCCTTCAACTATTCGGCGCTGATCAATCACGGCCCGTCGGCCGCGGCACTGTCCGGACTGAAGGTGGCACTGCCGCGGCTGGCCCGCGCAGTGGCCGACCAGTTGTTCCTGGACGACCGCCAGGCCATCGTCGACCAGTATTTGGCCTACGACCAACCCGAATTCATTGGCCAATGGCCGCAGCGCACCCAGGCGGTGGCATGAGCACGCTGTCCACGCACGTGCTGGACACCGCCAGCGGCCGCCCCGCCGCCGGCGTGCCGCTGCGGCTGTTCGCTGGCGATACGCTGCGCTTCGAGGGCGTCACCAATCTCGACGGCCGCTGCCCGGACCTGGCCGCGCTCGCGCTGCAGCCCGGCCGCTACCGGCTGGAATTCGACCTGGCACGCTACTGGCAGGCCACCGGCATGGCGCTGGCCGACCCGCCGTTCCTGGACCGCATCCCGATTGCCTTCGGCATCGCCGACGACGGCCACTACCATGTGCCGCTGTTGCTCTCCCCGTACGGGTACTCCACCTACCGCGGCAGCTGAGCGCTGCGTCGTGCCGCAATGCAGGCCGTTTGGACCCTTCTGCACGATGGTCTGCGCTTCCATCGCACTGCCAGCGCGGGTGACCCGCTGCGCACCGTGTCAGACCGGTTTCACTCAAGCCCCGTAGAATGGCCGCTTTCCGGCGACAGGCCGGGGCACCGGAACGGTCATGATCCACAACGATGTACTGCGCAGCATCCGCTATATGCTCGACCTCAGCGACGACAAGGTGGTGGACATCACCCACCTGGCCGACCCCGAGTTCGCGCTCGACAAGCCGCAGGTACAGGCCTGGCTGAAGAAGGAAGACGAGCCGGGCTTTGAGCCCTGCACCGATGCGATGCTGGCGCGTTTTCTGGATGGCCTGGTGCTGCGCTTCCGCGGCCGCGACGAGAGCCAGCCGCCACGCCCGCTGGAAACCCGCGTCGGCAACAACCTGGTGTTGAAGAAGCTGCGCGTGGCCTTCGAACTGAAGGAGGTCGACATGCACGCCATCTTCGCCAGCGCCGGTTTCCCGCTGTCCAAGCCGGAACTTTCCGCACTGTTTCGCCAACCCGGCCACAAGAATTTCCGGCCCTGCGGCGACCAGTTGCTGCGCGCCTTCCTCAAGGGCCTGACCGCCCGGATGCGCGAAGCGGGATGATCTTCAGCGCACGCGCTTGGCCGCTGGCGATTGTCCAGCGGATGGCCTTTGTCCGGCGCAAGAGCATTGTTGAGAACCGCACGCACGACCTAAATCACCACCACGGTACGAATGACCGTGCGCCATCCGTACCGTAGGCGTCAGATTACGCGTGACGGCGCCCAAAACGCAGCAGGTGCGATCAGCTGAAACGTCTGTTGCGGATCTGCTCGCGTTCTTGTTCGGTCATATCATCCATGTGGATGTAGTGGACGCCTTGTCCGCGCGGGGCACTGAGAAGCTGCGACTCGATGTCCTCCTGGTCGCCGTCGGGCGAGGAGATCAGACCCACGATGGTACCGTGCGGGGCAACCCGCCATAGCGCCACACGTTGGAAGACGCGCACTTGGTCGGTATCGGTCGCTTGGGGATAGGTAGCGTACCAACCATCGGCAGGCAGGTAGCGATAAGAACCGTAGTCGTTCATAGCGTCTCTGGATTGGCGGAGTGGCCTGCTGATTGTGGAAAGACCTTGACCGAAGTGGATACGGGGATTTCCGATTTAGCGCTGCGATTACGTATCTCGCACCCGATGTTTCGCTGCAGCGTGGAGCGTTTCGTGCGCTGTATGAGGGTGAGCCAGAACGCAGCGGGCTGCCGGCAGTGGCGCACAGGTCTCTGTCGCACTCTATGCAGCAGAAACGTATCCTTCCCGCGCATGACCGACCCCGCTTTTCCGATCTCCCCGTTATTGCCGCAGATTCGCGACAGTCTCGCCGCGCATCCGCGGCTGGTGCTGGAAGCGCCGCCCGGCGCCGGCAAGACCACCCAGGTGCCGTTGGCGCTGCTGGACGCACCGTGGCTGGCCGGCCGCAAGATCGTGATGCTGGAGCCGCGCCGCGTGGCGGCCCGCAGCGCGGCGCAGTTCATGGCGCGCCAGCTTGGCGAGCCGGTCGGCGAGACGGTGGGATATCGCATCCGCTTCGAGAACAGGACCTCCGCGCGCACCCGCATCGAAGTCGTCACCGAAGGCATCCTGACCCGGCTGATCCAGGACGACCCGATGCTGGAAAGCGTCGGCGTGCTGCTGTTCGACGAATTCCACGAACGTCATCTGGCCGGCGACCTGGGTCTGGCGCTGGCGCTGGATGTGCAGGCGCAAGTGCGCGATGACCTGCGCATCGTGGCGATGTCGGCCACGTTGGATGGCGAACGCCTGGCCGGCTTCCTGGAAGCGCCGCGGCTGAGCAGCGCCGGGCGCAGTTTCCCGGTGGAAATCGCGCACTTTCCGGCGCGCCGCGACGAAGCGCTGGAGCCGCAGACGCGCCGCGCGGTGGAGCACGCGTTGTCCACACATCCCGGCGATGTGCTGGTGTTTTTGCCCGGCCAACGCGAGATCGCGCGGGTGCACGGCGCACTGCAAGATGTGCTGGATTCGGCGGTGCAAGTGCTGCCGCTGCATGGCGAGCTGTCGGTGGAGGCGCAAAGCCAGGTGCTGCAGCCCGACCCGCAAGGCCGCCGCCGCGTGGTGTTGGCCACCAACGTGGCCGAGTCGTCGGTCACATTGCCTGGCGTACGCGTGGTGATCGACAGCGGGCTGGCGCGCGAGCCGCATTACGACCCCAACAGCGGATTTTCGCGGCTGGACGTAGCGGCCATTGCGCAGGCCTCGGCCGACCAGCGCGCCGGCCGCGCCGGGCGCGTCGCCAGCGGCTGGGCGTACCGGCTGTGGCCGCAATCGCAACGGCTGGAGCCGCAGCGCCGCGCCGAAATCACGCAAGTGGAACTGGCCGGCCTGGCACTGGAACTGGCCGCCTGGGGCAGCAGCGCGCTGCGCTTTGTGGATGCGCCACCCAGTGGCGCGCTGGCCGCCGCGCACGAGCTGCTGCAGCGGCTGGGCGCGCTCACCGCAAGCGGCGGCGTCACCGCACTCGGCCGGCGCATGCTCGCGCTGGGCACGCACCCACGCCTGGCAGCGATGCTGGCGCAGGCCGGCGAGGCGACGCGTGTCGCGCTGGCCTGCGATCTGGCCGCGCTGCTGGAAGCACGCGATCCGCTGCGCCAGGGTGGCGATGGGCTGGCTGCGCGTTGGCGGGCGCTGGCGGCATTTCGTCAGGGCCGCAGCGCGGCCGACGCCAATCGCGGTGGCCTGGCTGCCATCGACAGCGCCGCCAAACAATGGCGCCGCCGGCTGCGCTGCGACAGCGTCCCGCCATCCAGCGTCGAAGCGCACGCACTCGGCGACCTGCTATCGCATGCGTTCCCCGATCGCATCGCCGCACGCCACCCCGCCGACCCGCTGCGCTACCTGCTCGCCAACGGCCGCAGCGCGCGCCTGTTCGACCATAGCGATCTGCGCGGCGAACCGTGGCTGGTGGCCAGCGAGCTGCGCTACGAAGCCAAGGATGCGCTGTTGCTGCGTGCCGCGCCGGTGGACGAAGCCTACCTGCGTCGCAGCCTGGCCGAGCGCTTCGTGCAGCAGGACGTGGTGCAGTGGGACGCGGACAGGCGCGCGCTGGTCGCCCGCCGCCAATCCAGCTTCGACCGTATCGTGCTCGACAGCCGCCCGGCCGGCCGCGTCGATCCGGCGCATGCCGCAGGCGCGCTCACCGACGCAGTGCGTCAACTCGGCCTGGACGCCCTGCCGTGGACGGAGAACCTGCAGCAATGGCGCGCACGCGTGCAGTCGCTGCGGAGATGGATGCCCGAGCTGGCGCTGCCCGATCTCTCCGATGCAGCGCTGCTGGAGACGCTGGACACCTGGCTACGCCCGGCCTTCGCCGGCAAGACCCGCCTGGACGCGCTGGATGAAGCCAGCCTGGGCGAAGCGCTGAAGGGCGCGCTGCCCTGGGAGGGCCGCCAGTCGATCGACCGCCATGCGCCCACACGCATCAGCGTGCCCTCCGGCATGGAGCGACCAATCAGCTACGCCCTCGACCACGCCAGCCAACCGCTACCGCCGGTGCTGGCGGTCAAGCTGCAGGAACTGTTCGGCCTGGCCGAAACCCCACGCATCGCCGACGGCCGTATCCCGTTGACCTTGCACCTGCTGTCCCCCGGCGGGCGGCCGCTGCAGGTGACCCAGGACTTGAAGAGTTTCTGGGCGAATACGTATCCGGACGTAAAAAAAGAGATGAAGGGGCGGTATCCGAGGCATCCGTGGCCAGATGACCCTTGGACGGCTTCAGCAACCCACCGAGCAAAACCACGCGGCACCTGAGAGGCACCGACCCTCAGCGGCGGTGAAACAGACGGGCGCTTGAAATTTATTGCAGCGCGGACGGCTGCAGCAACCCACCGAGCAAAACCACGCGGCACCTGAGAGGCACCGACCCGCGGCGCGCTACCTAACCGTAAGCCAAACGGCACCCAGCTCCGCTGACGCCGCCTATACGCATCAGCGCACAGACTGCAGATCACGTACTCAGAAAGGAAACGCCTCCGATGAGCAAGCTGACTGTGATCACCGAACGCGCCCTGGAGCGTGCCCTGGAACTGGCCGGCACTGCAGGCGACCAGTTGCGTCACGCCGCGTCCAACGCGGGCGATCAGGCCCGCAACGCCGGCAGCAGCCTGCGTCATTTCGGACCGAGCGCAAGCGAATGGCTCAAGACCGGCGCCGCGCTCGGTGCCGTGCGCACCGGTGGCAAGGCTGCCAGCAAACTGGTCAAGCGCAACCCGGCCGTCACGGTTGCTGCCGCGGTCGCAGGCCTGGGTCTGATCGGCTACGCGGTGTATCGCAAGCGGCAGCGTGACCAGCAGGTGCTCGGCGGTAACGTGCATCGTCTGGACCGCGAATATGCCAACAATGCCAACGCACGGCGCGCGGCCTATCAGCGCCGCAGTGCAGTGACCCCGAGCGACGGCATCGAATAAGGCGACATTCGAAGCGAACCCTCAACGCCACGGCCTCGCGCTGTGGCGTTATCGTTTGTGGCATGCAATCCAGTGCATTGATGTCAGCGTCTGACAAACCACCGGAACTGCCATAGCGATTAGATCTAGCGACATGACAACATTCCATTTCTGAATAGCGGGTTGCGCGGTAATTAATAGCCGCGGGGTCTCACATCGCAATCAGTGCCATACATCACAGTGTGAACAGCACAGTGTGTCTGTGGCCGATGTGCTCCCACTTCCCGATCTCCAGAAGTGATGGTTCATGACGGCTCTCTCCCCCACGTTACGGCCTAGCGCGCTCGCGCTGGCGTTGTTGTTTGCCAGCGCATCGCCGCTGGCCCATGCACAATCCACCACCGGCAGCATTGCCGGCCAGGCGCCGACATCGGCCACACGCATTGCGGTACGCAGCGATACCGGGCTGACCCGCGAGGTCGAGGTGGACGCACGCGGCCGTTACGCGTTGGGCCAATTGCCGTTGGGCACCTATTCGGTCGTGGCCAAAGATGCCGCCGGCAATGTGCTGACCTCGCGCCAGGCGGTGACGCTGACGGTAGGCACCACGACCGACGTGTCGTTTGGCGCGGTGACCCAACTGGATGGCGTCAGCGTCACCGCAGATCGCGCAGCAGCGGCGATCGACGTCACCACCGTGGATTCGCGCACCGTCATCACGGCCGAACAACTGCGGCGGTTGCCGTTGGGCCGTTCGGCCGAAGCGATTGCGCAGCTGGCACCAGGTGTGGTCGGCAATGGCGGCAGCGGGACCTACAGCGGCCCGAGTGGCGAGCAATTGGTGAGCTTCGGCGGCTCTTCTGCTGCGGAGAACGCGTATTACATCAATGGCTTCAACACCACCGACCCACTCCGCGGCCTGGGTGGCCTGACCTTGCCTTACGGCAGTATCGATCAGCAGGAAATCTACACCGGCGGCTACAGCGCAAAGTACGGCCGCTCCGATGGCGGCGTGATCAATGCCGTGGGCAAACGCGGCACCAACGAATGGCATTTCGGTGGTCAGGCGCTCTGGGAGCCGGCATCCACGCGCGCCGACAAGGACGACGTGCGCTACCCGGCCAACGGCGCGTTGTACCGCCCCGACAGCCAGGACCGGCAATGGGTGTCCACCCAAAGCGTGTATGCCGGCGGCCCGTTGATCCAGGACAAGCTGTTCGTGTTCGGCTCCTATGAACTGGAACGTCGCCAGGGTCGCGAACTGGACAGCGTGGAAGACACCAATGCCGACACCAGCTATCAATACGACCGCCCGCGCTGGTACGGCAAGCTGGACTGGAACATCACCGACAATCACTTGCTGGAACTCACCGGCGCATCCAGCCGCAATGTGTATCGCGGCAGCATCTACAACTACGATTACGCGGCGCTGACCCGCGGCAGCCTGCGCGGCCAGGACGACACCACCAAGACCGGCGGCAATCTGTGGAGCGCCAAATACACCGGTTATCTCACCGACCGCCTCACCGTGAGCGCGCTGTACGGCAAGATGAAAACCGATGACTACGTCGGCAACCCCGCTTACGACGGCTCGCTGACCTATCTGTCCAACACCTCGCTGCAGAATCCCGCACTCAACGGCGGCAACCCGATCACCAACGCGCAGACGACCTCGCTGCTGGTCGACCCGGATCGCGGCAACCGTACCGACAACCTGCGATTGGATCTGAATTACGTCATCGGCCAGCACTCGATCACTGCCGGAATCGACAACCAGAACGCGCGCGCGCTCAATCGCGGCTCGGTGACCTCCGGCGACGGCTATTACTGGATCTATGGGCAATCCAACCCCAATGTGCCGATCAATACCGGCCTGGGTGTGCCGGCCACCGGCGGCATCATCAATGGCGAAGACGGCTATTACGTGCGCCGATACATCTCCAGCGCGTTGGCCTCGGTACGCTCGGCGCAACGCGCGCAATACATCGAAGACAACTGGCAGGTCAGCGACAGGCTGTTGCTCAATCTGGGGCTGCGACTGGACCAATTCACCAACTACAACCGCGATGGCGATGCCTACATCAAGCAATCCAGCGGGCAGTGGGCACCGCGCCTTGGCTTCAGCTGGGACGTCGAGGGCGATGGGCGTTTCAAGGTGTTCGGCAATGCCGGGCGCTACTACCTGGCGCTGCCGCTGAATCCGGCCTTCAACGCGGCCGGCGCCACCTTGGCAACATCCACGTACTACACCTACGGCGGCATCGATGCCAACGGTTACCCCACCGATCTGACCCAGTTCACGCAAGCGGTGTCGTCCAACAACAATTACGGCGTGCTGCCCGACCCGAAGACCGTCGCTACCTCCGGCATCAAGCCCTCGTTTCAGGACGAATTCATCCTGGGCTTTTCCAAAACACTGGGCGAGAGCTGGGTGTACGGCGCCAAAGCCACCTACCGTCTATTGCGCAGCGGCGTGGACGACTACTGCGACATCGATGCGGTCCTGGCCAAGTCCGATGCGCTGGGCTACAACGTCACCAAGCAGAGCAATCCGGTCAGCTGCTGGTTGATCAATCCCGGCAAGGCCAACACCTTCACCCTGGTCGACACCGGCGGCAACTACGTCAGCGTGCCGCTGAACAACGCCGAGCTTGGCATGCCCGCCTTCAAGCGCAACTACTACGCGCTCAATCTGTCGCTGGAGCATCCCTTCGACAGCCGCTGGTACGCAAAGGTCGATTACACCTTCTCACGCAGCTATGGCACCACCGAAGGTCAGCTGCTCTCCAACATCGGGCAGACTGCGGTGGCGACATCTCAGGCCTGGGATTACGCGCAGCTGATGGAGCATACCAACGGCCCGCAGAGCAACGACCACACCCATCAGCTCAAGGTGTACGGCTATTACCAGCTCTCGCCGCAGTGGCTGGTGTCGGCGAACCTGGCCGTGGTCACCGGCGCGCCGTTCAGCCCGCTCGGCTCGTACGGCCCCAATTTTGAAGATCCGGCTGGTTACGGCATCGCCTATCACTACTACCAGGGCCAACCCGCACCTCCTGGCAGCCAGGGTCGCCTGCCGACGATGACGCAACTGGATCTGGGCCTTGCCTACCGTCCCGACTTTGCCGATGGCAAACTCGGGTTCAATCTGGATGTATTCAACGTGTTCAATACGCAAACTGCGTTGTGGCGCTATCCCTATTCGGAGCTTGATCCAGGGCAGCCGGATCCGCTGTATGGCGCGGCAAACGTGCGACAGGCGCCGCGCTCGCTGCGGGTCAGCGTGAGCTTCGATTATTGAGTGTGGGTGCAGGGGACGTTTCGCCGCCCTGCGCTTGAGGTCAGCTCACAGCAGGACGATGCAGCCGCCAGGCACGCGCGGCCGGTGCTGATGCCGTCGGTTCGCACACCGCGTGCGCGTCGGTTCAGCGCCGGCTCCGGCTCGGCCGTGCGTTGGTTGTCGCTTCAACGCGCCACTGCCCGGGCGCCAACGTCTCCAGCCGCCAATCGCCGATGGCCACGCGCACCAGGCGCAAGGTCGGCAAGCCCACCGCTGCGGTCATGCGCCGCACCTGCCGGTTGCGGCCTTCGGTGATCTGCAGCTCCAGCCAGGCATCGGGCACGGTCTTGCGCACGCGCACCGGTGGATCGCGCGGCCACAGCTGCGGTGCCGGGTCGAGCATGCGCACCTGTGCCGGCCGGGTGGGGCCATCGTTGAGCACCACCCCGTCGCGCAATGCCTGCAGTTGTTCGGCTTGTGGCGCGCCTTCCACTTGTACCCAGTACGTCTTGGGCTGTTTATGGCGCGGGTCGGTCAGCCGATGCGCCAATGCACCGTCGTCGGTCAGCAACAGCAAGCCTTCGCTGTCGTGGTCCAGGCGGCCTGCGGCATATACATCGGGCGGCAAGCCGAATTCGGCCAGCGTGCGTTTGGGCGGCTGCGAGCGGTCGCTGAATTGCGAGAGCACACCGTAAGGTTTGTTCAACAACACCAACATTGCCAATCCTGTTGCGCGACGCGCCGCACGAACCCGATGCCGTCAAATATCTGCATGCCGACACGCGCAACGTGCCGGCATGCAGGTCTGCGTCAGCGCTTGACGAACTTCAAGGTCATGCGGTCGCTCTCGCCGATGGCCTGGTACTTGGCGTCGTCGGCCTTGTCATGGCTGTTGCTGGGCGGCAGCGTCCACACACCGCCTGGGTAATCCTTGGTGTCGCGCGGGTTGGCGTTGACCTCGCTCTTGCCAACCAGGGTGAAACCGGCGGCTTCGGCCATTGCAATCAGCTGCGTCTGGCCAACGTAGCCACTCTTGTCGTCGGCCGGCACATCGGCCTTGGCGCGATGTTCGACCACGCCGAGCACGCCACCGGGCTTGAGCACCTTGTAGAAGCCGGCGAACATCGCCTCGGCAGTGCCGGCCATGCGCCAGTTGTGCACGTTGCGGAAGGTCAGCACCAGGTCGGCGGAGTTGTCCACGCCGAAGGACGGCGACTTGGGAACATACGACACGAGCGAGGGCTTGCCATACACTTCCGGCTTGGCATGGAACTTCTTTTCCAGCTCGTCGCGTGCACGCTGCGCGTACTCGCGGCTGCGGCCTTCCGGTGCCGACGCCGGGTCGACCACGGCGGCCACGTACTTGCCCTTTTCGCGCAGGTACGGCGCCAGGATTTCCGAATACCAGCCGCCGCCCGGCGTAATTTCGATGACGGTCTGGGTCGGCTTGATGCCAAAGAACGCCAGCGTCTGGCCAGGGTGGCGATATTGGTCGCGCTGCACGTACGCGCGGTCGCGCCAGTTGCCATCGATGGCCGCCTGCAATGCGGCGTCGGGCGCCGGCAAGGTCGCGCTATCGGCTGGCTTTACCGCCATCGCCAGCGGCGCGCTCATCGCCACCACCACACCCATCACACATGCACAGGCCAGCTTGTTGCGGATCATCGCAGCACCCTCATCCGGGAAAAGTAGCGCGAGCCTAGCATGCGCTCCAGGGCCTGCCTGCCATCTGCCCGTCGTGCATTCGCGCAAGGCCTGTTGCGGCCTCCCGTTGCCCATATGTTCAGATCCTGTGAGCTGCCGAGGACGATCTGCGGAACGCTGAATCCACGCAGATGTCACACGCAACATCGGTGTGCGTGACTATCCTGTTGCCAGTTCGAATCAGGAGCATCCACGATGACCCAACCCCGCGCACTCGGCCGCTCCGGCCTGCAGCTTCAACCGATCGTCTTCGGCGGCAATGTGTTCGGCTGGAGCGCCGATGAGGCGACCTCGTTCGCCTTGCTCGATGCATTCGTGGATGCCGGCTTCAATCTTATCGATACGGCCGATGCTTACTCCGGCTGGGTGCCCGGCAATCGCGGCGGCGAATCGGAAACCATCATCGGGCGTTGGCTTGCGCGCAGCGGGAAGCGCGACAAGGTGCTGATCGCCACCAAGGTGGCCAAATGGAGCGAGCATCCCGGTCTGTCGCCGGACAACATCGCAGCGGCAGTGGAAGATTCGCTGACGCGTCTGCAGACCGATGTGATCGATCTGTACCAGGCGCACGAAGACGACGAATCGATTCCGCTGGAAGCCACGCTGGCCGCGTTCGGCCGATTGATCGAACAGGGCAAGGTGCGTGCGATCGGCGCGTCCAACTACAGCGCCGCGCGCCTGCGCGATGCGTTGGATATTTCCGAGCAGTACAGACTGCCGCGCTACGAAAGCCTGCAGCCGGAATACAACCTGTACGATCGCGCCAGTTACGAAGCCGAACTGGAGCCCCTCGTTCGCGAGCGCGAGCTGGGCGTGATCAGCTACTACTCGCTGGCAAGCGGCTTTCTCACCGGCAAATATCGCAGCGCAGACGATGCCGGCAAGAGCAGCGCACGCGGTGCATCGGTGGTCAAGCAATACGTCAACCCGCGTGGCCTGCGCATCCTGCAGGCGCTGGACGATCTGGCCGTGACGCACAACGCCACGCCTGCACAGATTGCGCTGGCCTGGCTGATCGCGCGCGCCGGCCTGACCGCGCCGATCGTCAGCGCCACCAGCGTGACCCAGTTGCATGATGTGCTGGCAGCCGCACGCGTGGCACTCAGTGCCGATCAGATTGCGCAACTCGACAGCGCCAGCGCGCCGGAGTCATCGGACTCCCGCTAGTACATCAGTGGGCATGTCGCGTCGTTGCCGAACATGCACCCTGTACCTGTGACAGCACTCCCTCGCGCAGCCGCATCAGCGGCTGTGCCCACCCGACCGCGCATGCGCGGACTGTTTGCGAGCCATCCCCCATGACGTCCATCATCAACCGCCGCATCGTGCTGGCATCGCGCCCGCACGGAGAACCCAGCGCAGACAACTTCCGCATCGAAGAGGTCGCCGTCGCACCGACTGGCCACGATCAGATTCTGGTCCGCAATCACTTCCTGTCGCTGGACCCGTATATGCGTGGCCGCATGGACGAAGGCCCCTCCTACGCCGCGCCGGTGGCCATCGATGCCGTGATGGAAGGCGGCACCGTCGGCGAAGTCATCACGTCCAATCACGCCGACTATCATGCTGGCGATCTGCTGGTGCTGCCCGGCGGCTGGCAGACGCATAGCCTGCTGACCCCGACAACGCCCTTGCGCAAGCTGCCCAAGGACGACAGCCTGCCACCGAGCACCGCGCTTGGCGTGTATGGCATGCCTGGCTTTACCGCGTATGCGGGCCTGCATGAAATCGGCAAGCCACAGCCCGGCGAAACGCTGGTGGTCGCTGCCGCCAGCGGCCCGGTCGGCGCCACGGTGGCGCAGCTGGCACGCCTGCAGGGCCTGCGCGTGGTCGCCATTGCCGGCGGCGAAGAGAAAGTACGTTACCTGCGTGACATGCTGCATGTGGATGTGGCGCTGGACCACCGCGCCGACGACTTTGCAGAGCAATTGCGTGCCGCAACACCGAACGGCATCGACATCTATTTCGAAAATGTTGGTGGCAAGGTGTTCGATGCGGTGCTGCCGCGGCTCAACGACTTCGCACGCATCCCGGTCTGCGGCGTGATCGCGACCTACAACAGCCGCGGGCAAGCCCACCCCGGCCCGGATCGCCTGCCCGACTTCATGGGCCAGGTGCTGCGTAAACGCCTGACGGTGCGCGGCTTCATCCAGCACGATTTCATCCGCCTGATGCCTGCCTTCCTGCGCGAAATGGGCCAGTGGCTTCGCGAAGACAAAATTCAGTACCGCGAGCACGTGCTGCACGGCCTGGACAGCGCCCCGCAGGGCCTGATCGACGTATTGCGCGGCAAGAACTTCGGCAAGGCCGTCGTCGCGCTTGCCTAGCGATAGTCACCGCGCTCTTTACCACCCGCTCGCTTTTGCGATCTCCATTCCAAGGCAATGCGATGAGCGGGGCGCCAGCGCCAGTCACTCGTGATCCCACACACGACTTCGGCGAACTGACAACGCGCGCAGAGACCCTTGCCAAACTTGATGCCAGGGTCATGATCGGAGCGCGACATGGGACTATGCATTTCAAAGCCGGCGACGTCAGGGTCGAGCGTGGCAGCGTCACCCGAACGCCACCCAAACCCTGCCTCAGAGCAGCTTAACCCCCACCCGCCTTCCGTTCCCGAGACGTCGGTTTCACCTAGCCTGCAGGGCTTGGTGACACGCGGCGCTCCCCGTGCGAGGCGGGGGCGTTCTGGAAAACCGACCCTGCAGCCGCACGAAGTTCAGCAGACCGCCTATCAACTCGGAATGCGCCTCAGCGGCAGGCCCATCGAAGACGTTCGCGACCGTCAACGCCTGGCCGACGCCACGGCGACGGTGCACGAGACACGGCTGGCCTTGCACCATGGACGAGGTAATATCGAGGGCGATTTGCGGCTCAGCAATGGGCGCAGCTCCACTTGTAGTTACCTGTCTTACAGTTTCCTGTCTTACTGGCCCGGTAAACATGACATCAATTTGATGGCAGGTTGCGCGCTGGCTGTCGGCGCAGGCAATTGTGACCAAAACGCAGCGATCAACACACGCCGTCATGCGGTCCGCATGGAGGGTGGCGGGCAGATCATGAACGTCTGTGACGAAGCGTGCGCCCACATGTACGCGCTGTACCAGCCCCCAGGCTCGGCGGAGGCGGAAGACTCGGCTGTCGTTCTCGACTCATGGTCCGATGGTCCGGCGGTTCTGCTCAGGGATTCGGGCTGGGCCGGAACATACGGCACATCCACCTATGTGATTGAGCGCTTCGACAAGCCCGGTGCAATCGATGCGCTGGCCAGGACCCGCGCATTGCAAGCCGAAATCGAGGATCCGCAAACCGAGTTCCATGCACATCTGCGCGGCGTGGAGAGCGTCGTTCGCACCCCGCCCGTACCTCGCAAGATTTATGCCTCGACTACGGTCATCGACCCCGATCTGGCCGAACGCACGCGTCAGCGGCTGCAGGAGCTCGCGCCGCGGACGCGTAAGGCGCTGGCCGCCGATGCTGCGCGGCAAGCCTATGGCCTGGATGACGCACAGCCCATCTCGCCGCGCACGACTGCAGCGATCCTGAAAGATGCCGCGCGCCTGGATGCCTTGGGTCGCCCGCCTTTGAGTTGGGCACCAACTT
The DNA here is from genome assembly GCF_017746155.1 of Xanthomonas sp. D-36-1. Lineage (NCBI taxonomy): Bacteria > Pseudomonadati > Pseudomonadota > Gammaproteobacteria > Lysobacterales > Lysobacteraceae > Xanthomonas > Xanthomonas sp. D-36-1. The sequence continues at coordinate 29,375 of NZ_JAGHWR010000004.1, read as the reverse complement.
CTCACACACGGCTGAAGCGTTTTGTCACCAGTGCCCGGACCAATGCAAGGCAGGCTTTCTGGTATGGGCGCGGGTGGCGCCCGCCTGTCAGGGGGACGATATGAGAACGCCCCTTTCAATCGGGCGAACAGCTGCATTCAGCGATATACCGTCGTCGGCCTGATGGGCTGGCGGCGGCATGCCGAACGCATGTGCTGCGCAATACGTCGTTGGGGGACGGCGGAATTCGGCTGCGCGGCACCGGCAACCTGTGCGCAAGACCGTGCCGTAATGCACGATCCGTGCAGAAACCCAGGGTTGAAGATGCTCAGGTGATGCTGCCAGGCGAGATGCACCTTTGAGCGAACGCGCAAGCGTCAGCTGTGACCCACGTGCAGGACACATGACCGCGAGGGTGCGGATCGATTGCCACTAGTTAACCGGCCCGATCGCCATCGCCTGGCGGTCGATGCGGTGCTTTTCCGCAAGCGCCTGCATGCCTTGCAAGGTCGAAGCAATCAGGCTCGCGTAACGCAGCCGCCATAAGGTGGCGCGGTCGTTGTCGTCGTGCGTGCTGCCCAGGCCGTCGAGCACCTGCGGCAGACGGCGATCGGCAAGCGCAGATGCGGCCAGGTAGGGCTTTGCAGGAGCGATGACATCCACCGGCTCGCGCCAGTCGTTGGCCACCTGCCGTGCGATGCCGGCCAGGTGCGAAAGCTGGTGCATGCCGATCAGCGTCTCGTGCAGCATCTCGCGGCATGCCCATTGCCACAACGCCACCTTTTCCGATGGGTCCTGCGCAATCTCGGTAAGCGCCAGGTCTACCTTTTCGATGCGTGGGTCGAGCATTGTGCGGCTCCGATGCTGCTGTGCAACATAATTCACACCATCGGCCGTGAGAATCAAGTGAGCTAGTCGTTTGAATGCTGTCAGTGCGCCGATGCTCGACCGGGTTCACGCTTCGCTGCCGTCTGTCATCGCGTGCACCATCGGCACCCTGACTTCCTGCCCATGGCGGCGTCCTGCGCCGTGCGCAATGCTGCTGGCCCCGATTCCAGGGCCAGCCCCATGCGCAGTCCCGTGTTTCTCGCACCGTTGTGGCTGCTGGTGGCCTGCGCCGCGCAGGCCCAGACCACGGCCCCGCGGCTGTCCTCGCAGCAATGCGATGTCAGCACCTCCTACGACGTACTGGCGGACACCGGCGGCATCTGGCTGCGCCGCAAACAGGGCCTGCCGCGCGAGATCTTTTTCCACGGTGGCGAGCTCAACGTGGACCGCCAGCCGCAGCCGGTCAGCGCCGCCGACGCGCAACGCCTGCGCGAACTGGAGCAAGGCACGCGCGCGCTGATGCCGGCAGTGGCGTCGATCGCCCAGTCGGTGGTCGACATCACCTTCGATGCGCTGAACGGCGTGGTGCACGTGCTGTCCGGCAGCGCGCGCCAGCAGCGCAAGGTGGAGCAGCTACGCACAGCCGCACGTGCGCAGGTCGATGGCAGCCTCGGGCGTGGGCGATGGGAGCAAGCGTTGTTCGACGAGCGCTTCGAAGCCCACGTCGAACAAGCCGCCGAAGAACTGGCCGGTAGCCTGACCCGCAACGTGCTGTGGACGGTCATGACCGGGCGTACTGCACAGCTGGAGCGCCGCGGCGCGGAACTGGACGCGCAGATGGAACAGCGGATGCAGGCGCGCAGCGATGCGCTGGAAGCACAGGCACAGACGCTGTGCACGCAGGCGCAGGCGCTGTACGGGGTACAGCAGGCGCTGGACTATCGCTTCCAGGGCGAGCGGCTGCAGATGCTGGAACTCAACACGCATCAGCAGAAACACGATGCCGATGCAGCGGTGTCCAGCGCTGTGGCGACAGCTGCGCATTGACCTTGCGCTGCAGCGCAAGCGGCCTTGCAAGCCTGATGGCAGCACAACGCTGGCTTCATAACGGCTCGCATCACAACGGCTCGCTGCGGCAGGATGGCCACCGTGACTGGGCACGACACCTTGCCTGCATCAAGGCATGCATTGCATCGGCCGATGGCGCGCCGATCACCGCCTCCAACCGCCGGTTCAGAGCCCTCGCGTACTGGCCGACGCCATCCCGCCGCATGGCCAAGGTATGGCTGCCTCAGCTCGGTGGTTACAGCGTCAGGCGAGCAGCCATTCCCGCAGTGCGTCCGACACCGCCTGCGGCTGCTCCAGCGGCGACAGATGGCCACACGCAGGCACCTGCACCAGACGCGCGCGTGCAGCTAGTGCGGCCATTTCCTCATGCAATGCAGGCGGAGTGATCGCATCGTCCTGGCCGCATAGCACCAGCAACGGACCGGCATAGGCGCGCAGCAGCGCGCGGCCGTCTTCCCGCTGCAGCCGGTTCTGCCGCAGGAACACCTCCACGCCCAGGCGCTGGGTCATGTCACGCACCCGCTCCAGCAAGGCCTCGTCCTGCCAGCGCGAGGGATGCACGTAGTGGCGCAGCAGCCGCTCGCCGAACCCGTGGAAGGCATTGGCGCCACGCACGCTCGCTTCCTGCGCGCGCCGCTGCGCCGCACGCTCGGGCGAATCGGCACGTGCGGAAGTGTCCAGCAAGGCCAGCCGCTCCACACGCTCCGGCGCGATGCGCAGGATCTCCTGCGCGACGTAGCCGCCCAACGAAAATCCGGCCAGTGCAAAACGCAGCGGCATCTGCGCCAGCAGCTGCATTGCCAGCGCACGCATGCTGTCGCCCTGGGTAATGTCGCCGGCCACGCAATAGGCGACGTCGGCCAACGCCACGCGCTGCGCCTGCCACAACTGCGCATCGTTGAGCAGGCCGGGGAGCAGCAACAAGGTGGGACGCGGTGCGCTCATGCGCAGGAAGGTCCGACCGGGGTCGCAGAAGCAGGTACCGTCATCGCAGCAGTGTGCCGGGCAGCGACGCCCATCGCCAGCCCGGGCGGGCGCACCCTGACGTGGGCCGCATCGGCCGGTATGCCAAGGTCGATGCGCATGCCAGTCAGCGCTGGCACCGCGGTGCCGATCGCCTGCGCTGTTCAGGGCAGCGCCGCCTGCCGCAACACAACGGCCCGGCGCATGCGCCGGGCCGTTGCTGACTCCACCACGTGTTGCGCGTGGCGATGCTGGCGTGGATCAGGCCAGGGTCAGGGTGACGTCGATATTGCCGCGAGTCGCATTGGAGTACGGGCAGACCTGATGGGCCTTGTCGACCAGCGTCTGCAGTTCGGCCTTGTCCATGCCCGGCACGGCGATACGCAGTTCCACCACGATGCCGAAGCCGCCCGGGATCTGGCCGATGCCGACGCTGCTGTCGATGCTCACTTCGCCCGGCAGCTTGAGCTTGTCCTGGGCAGCCACGGCCTTCATCGCACCGATGAAGCAGGCAGCATAGCCGGCTGCGAACAGCTGCTCAGGGTTGGTGCCGTCGCCGCCGGCGCCGCCGAGCTCGCGCGGGGTGGACAGCTTGGCGTCCAGCGCCTTGTCCGAGGACACGGCACGGCCTTCGCGGCCGCCGGTGGCAGTGGCATGGGCGGTGTAGAGGACTTTTTCAGGTGAGGCCATGGTGCTTCTCCAGGGTGAGCGCTAGGGGCGCATGAGGGGTTCAATAGTTGACGATTGAATCGTGTACGACGTGTTGCAAACCGGTGATCTACCGGGAGCTCACCCGGCGCCCAGACTGGAGCGTAGCTTCTCCAGTTCCTGCTTGAGTTGACGCAGTTCGTCCAACGAACAGGCCGACGCACAGAACACCTGTTCCGGTACCGCGCCAGCCTTGCCGCGCAACGCACGGCCGGTCTCGGTCAGCGCGATGATGACCTGGCGCTCATCGTTGGCCGCACGCGTGCGGGTCACCAACCCGGCCGCCTGCAGGCGCTTGAGCAACGGCGTCAGCGTGGCCGAATCCAGATACAGGCGCTCGCCGATCTCCGACACGCTGCGTTCGTCGGTCTCCCATAGCACCAACATGACCAGGTACTGCGGATAGGTCAGATCCAGCGCCTTCAACAACCCGCGGTAGAGCTTGTGCATCGCCAGGTTGGCCGAATACAGCGCAAAGCACAGCTGGTTGTCGAGCTGCAGCAATGCGTCGGTGCGGGCGTCGGTGGCTGTGCCGGTATCCATGGATGCAATTTACATAGCGCGCAATCTAATTGCAAGCGATTTATTTACGTCCTAGGCGTTGTCCCGCCAGAACAGTCGACCATTGCCCTCAAGACTTCCGACTTGGAGTGGCGCTGCGACTTCGTAGTGGCGCTGCAGGAGCAGCGCTGTGGGAGAGATGCCATAGCTGCTTGGGACATGGCGGCGGCACGCATCGCGATCGTCGGATACGCATGGCAGCGCCCGCGGCGCCTCATTGGATCCACCAAGCAATTGAAAGACGCACCAGCAACAACGCCGACTATCGTCGTCAGCCGATGTTGAGCGATCACTTTGCCGGCAGTGCGGTACCAGCACCGCACCTGCACGGCAGTGGCAATCGCATAGGTCCTCGCCTACCCGATCATCCGCTCACGCGCGATGCGCCGTTGCCAGGTAATCCGCGCTCTGCATTTCGATCAGGCGCGAAGCGGTGCGCTCGAACGCACCGGCCAGGCGCTGGCCGCTGTACAAGGCCGGCGGTGCGTCCTGCGCGGTGCAGACCAGATTGACGTGGCGGTCGTATAGCTCGTCGATCAGGTTGACGAAGCGGCGCGCGGCGTCTTCGTTCATGCGGTCGAAGTGCGGGATGCCACCCAGCAACACAGTGGTGAACTCGCGCGCAATCTCGATGTAGTCGCTGGGACCGCGCGGGCCTTCGCAGAGCGCAGCAAAATCGAACCAGGCGATGCTCTTGCCGCGTGCGCGCACCGGAATCTTGCGCGCCTCGATTTCGATATTGCCGGCGCGCGCTTCGGCGTTGCCGCTCAACTCGGCCCAACGCTGCGCAAGCCAATCGTCGGCCTGCGCATCCAACGGCGCGCGATACACCGGCGAGCGCGTCAGCGCGCGCATGCGGTAATCCTCGGTGCCTTCCGCGTAAAGCTCCACGCAGAACTTCTGCAGCAACCCGATCGCCGGCATGAAACTGTCGCGTTGCAACCCGTTGGCATAGAGATTTTCCGGCGCGGTGTTGGACGTGGTCACCAGCGTCACACCTTCGGCGAACAGGCGTTCGAGCAAGCGTGCCAGCAGCATCGCATCGCCGATATCGGTAACGAAGAACTCGTCCAGCACCAGCACGCGCAGGTTCTCACGCCACTGTTGGGCGATCCGGGCCAGCGGATCGCTTTGACCGGCGTGCTCGCGCAACTGCTCGTGCACGCCGCGCATGAAACGGTGGAAGTGGGTGCGGTATTTCTGCTCGATCGGCAGGCCGTCGTAGAACAGATCGACCAGAAAGGTCTTGCCGCGCCCGACACCGCCCCAGAAGTACAAGCCGCGTACCGGCTCGGGTTTCTTCCAGAATGCCGACAGCCGGTCCAGCCAACCATCCTGCGCGCTGTCCACCAGCGCCTCGTGGATGCGATCCAGCTCCGCCAGGGCCGCCTGCTGCGCAGGGTCGGCGCGCCAGTCGCCGCGTTGTACGCCGGCGGCGTAGCGCTGCGACGGGGTCATCTCACTCATTGCATTCTCCGCGGGCCGGCTGTGGCCCGGACCGCTCAACAGCGCATCGCCTGGCGATACGCATGGGCCATGCCGCGGTCAGACTGCGGCCGGCAACCAGCGCCGGACACCATGCTGGATCGCACCGCGCAGGTCGATCAATTTGCGGTGGAAGAAATGGCTGGTATCGGGCATGCGCACCAGCTCGGGTTGCTGCTCCAGGGTTTCCAGCCAGTCGTAGACCGCTTGCGGGTCGACGATCTCGTCGGCATCGCCCTGGATCACCAACCACTGCGCAGGCGGCTGGATATCGCTGAAGTCCCAGCGCCCGGCCGGCGGCGCGATCGAGATCAGCACCTGCGGTGCGAGCGCTTCGGCAGCACGCAGCGACACATACGCGCCGAAGCTGAAACCGCCCAACCACAACGTGTGGCCTGGCTGCTGCGCACGCACCCACTCGGCAACCGCACGCAGATCGTCCTGCTCGCCACCCCCATGGTCGAATGCGCCGGCCGAATTGCCGACGCTGCGGAAATTGAAGCGCACCACGGTGATGCCCAGCTCGCGCAGCGCGCGCGTGGCCATGGTGACGACCTTGTTGTGCATGCTGCCGCCCTCGGTGGAGAGCGGATGGCAGAAGATGGCGGTGACCGCGTGCGCGACAACATCCGGCTCGGGCAGATCGACCGCGACATCCAGCGGGCCCACCGGCCCTTCCAAGGTCAACGCAGCCGATTCGGTAGGGAATGAGGGATTGGACATGCCTGCATAATAGCCGCCCCGCCGGCCGCGTTCATCGCCCTGCCTGCACACTTCGTTGCGTTGCCCATGCATTTTCTGCTGTTTGCCGTTGTCTGCAGTGTCCTGGTGTCGGTGCTGTTGAAGCTTGCGCCACGCCACCGGATCGACGTGTTTCAGGCCATTACCTGGAACTACGCCACCGCCGCACTCCTGGCCTGGCTGATCCTGCATCCTGCGCTGGACACACTGCGCTCCACGACCGCTCCCTGGTTGGCGTTGCTGCTGCTGGCCGTGGCGCTGCCCTCCATTTTCCTGGTGCTGGCGCGGTCGGTCGCGGTGGCCGGCATCGTACGTACCGATGTTGCGCAACGCTTGTCGTTGGTGCTTTCGTTGGCCGCTGCCTTCACCGTTTTCGGCGAACCGGTCAATGGCTGGAAACTGGCAGGGCTGGCGCTGGGCATGGTGGCCATCGTGTGCATCGTGCGACGCCCCCGTCACCACGTCGCGGCCGATCCGCTGCCGAGCACAACCGGCCTGCCCTGGCTGATGAGTGTGTGGATGGGCTTTGCGCTCATCGACCTGCTGCTTAAGCACATTGCGCAGGCCGGGACACCATCGCTGACCTCGTTGACGTTGTGTTTTGCGCTGGCCTTCCTGCTGATGCTTGGCGTGCAGAGCGTGCGTTGGGCACGTGGCGCACGCCCGAGCGCCCGCAGCATGCTTGCCGGCGTGCTGTTGGGTGCGCTCAATTTCGGCAACATCCTCTGTTACGTACGTGCCCACCAGGTGCTGCCTCACAGCCCGGCGACCGTCTTTGCCAGCATGAATCTGGGCGTTGTCGTGTTGGGGGCACTGGTCGGCAAATTGGGATTTGCCGAACGCCTTGGCCTGCGCGGCTGGTTGGGGCTGGCAGTGGCGGCACCGGCCATCGCGGCGATCGCCTGGGGAATCCGCCTGGGTTGACGCTCGCGTTCGGCCTACGCGACGCCGGTTCGCCACCGGCCTTCCGCGCCGGTTGGCGGTCGCTAGCATGAGCGTGCATTCCTGCGGGAGTTTGTGATGCGCCTGACTTCGTTCTTTCGCAGCACTCATCCGGTTGCTCCGGAGCCGCTCAATCCGGCAACCACCGACACGACAATGACCGCGGCGACGCCGTCGCTGCACTCACTGTCTCACGCGCCCAAGGCCAGCACCGCGCAGGGTGCGGCCAAATCGCGGCAAGGCATGCTGGCATCGGCGCGCAAGTCGCTGGCGACGCTACGCAAACAGCTGCCGTCGATGTGCATGGGAGCGCCAGCCACGAAAATAGCGCAGAGCCAGCCTGCGCTGGCCGCACCCGCACCGAATGCTGCCAGGCGAGGCGAGAACCAGCGCCCACCGGTACCGCAGGCTGGCGTCGATGCGCGATGGCAGGCGCCCGATGCGATGCCTCCGCCGCCCAGTCGTGTGCCGACGCGCACAGCAGCGCCACCGCAGCAACCGCCGTCCGCACCACGCGCGGCAGAACGCTTTCAGCAACGTCAGGGCGGCCCCGAGGAACTGCGGCAACAGCGCTTTCCAAGCTCAGCCAGGCGCGATCAGGTGTGGCAGCCGCAGCAGCCAACGCGCCCCTCGCGGCCGGCACCGGCTGCGTCCCCGAAAGCGGCGACACCGGCTCCGCCCTCGCCGTCCAGGCCGCTACGCCCGGTGCGCAACATGAATCTGGAATTGGCCGCGCTCAACGAGCAGTGCCATCACATCAGCCGGCGCCTCTACAAAGAGCGTCGGGCGCCTAGCCCGGAGGAAAGGTCGGTGTTCGAGATGCGTGCGGCCCTGATCGCCGAGCGCGACGCCGTGCGCGATCGGCAGCTCGATGGGATGTTGGAGGTACTGTCGCCATTGGAGACGATCGCTGCGCCGAACACCACCAGCAGCCCGCTAGCCATGGTCCAACGGAATGTGATGCAGTCCAACCGACACGCGCTGCTTGAGGTACGCCGCAAGAAGCTCGACATGACCAAGATGGCGAGGTATTACACACGCGCACAACGGCGCCTGGAATCTTTGAAGGAGAGCGATGCCCCGCCCGACAAGATCCAACGCCTGGAACGCATGATGCAGGGCTACGCCAACGTGCTGGCGCTGCAAGACATGGTCAAGCGCACCGACGACCAGTTGCATCGGATGGATGCGCCACGCTTGATGGACAGCATCCCCACGACGGCGCAAGAGCGTGCGCTGGCCGAGCAGAACGAGCGCGACGCCCATCAGGAGGCGATCGACAACGGCTATTACTGAGGATTGAGCGCTTCGTCGTTGCGCGCACAGCATACGCGGACCGCCAGCGCCCGCGCAGGCCTCGGCGGTCAGCCACGACGCGGTGTGCCACTGACCTCAAACTGCGGTGTCGCCCGCTCGGCGAGGCTGGCGATGGCGTCGACTTGGCAAGCAGCGGCAGTGCGCCGTCACCTTGCCCAGTGCGGGAAGGGGTCTTCCAGCAGTTGCCATTGCGCCGGCCCTTGCCGTAGTTCCTGGTCGCTGAGCAGGCAGGCGTCCAGCGCGGCGCGTGTGCGCGGTGCATCCATGTCCACGCCGATCACCGCCAGCTCCTGGCGGCGATCGCCCCAGAGCGGATGCCACAGCCGCTGCATCGCGGCGTATTCGCTGGCATCGCCTACCTCGTGGGGTTGCGGCAGCGGCGCGGTCCAGCACTGCGTCTGTTGCCGCTGCCAGCCGATATCGGTGTAGGGCAGCGGCGTGATGCTGGTCTGCAGCGGCTGGCCGACTGCCTGCGCATCGACACGGTGGCGCGCAGCGAACCAGAACCCGGCCGCGCTGGTCTGGGTGGCGCCGCCCACGCTGGACAGTTCGCCCACCCAATCCATGCGGCTGGCCAGCCAGAAGAAGCCCTTGCTGCGGATCACCTGCGGCAAACCGCTGTGCACCATGCGCGCGAAGCGCTGTGGATGGAATGGCCGGCGCGCGCGATACACGAAGCTGCTGATGCCGTATTCCTCGGTCTCGGGCGTGTGCTGGCCGCGCAGTTCCTGCATCCAGCCCGGCGCCAGCTGCGCACGGGTGAAATCGAAACGCCCGGTGTCCAGCAGCTGCTGCAGCGGCACTTCCCCGTGCGCGGCATCCACAATCGCCGCATCGCGGTTGAGCGCACGCAGCACGGCGCGAAGACGTTGCAGCTGCGGGGCGTCGATGCGGTCGCGCTTGCTGATCACCAGCACATCGGCGAACTCCACCTGTTCGCCCAGCAACTGCACCAGCCCGCGCGTATCGTCCGGGCCGGCTTGCTGGCCCAGTTCGGCCAACGTGGCAGCCGAGCCGAAGTCCTCAAGGAAACGGCTACCGTCCACCACCGTCACCATGGTGTCGAGCCGGGCGATGTCCGACAAGCTGAAACCATCGGCATCGCGCACCGCGAAGGTGGCTGCCACCGGCATCGGCTCGGCAATACCGGTCGATTCGATCAGCAGATAGTCGTAGCGGCCCTGCTCGGCCAGACGCCGCACTTCCTGCAGCAAATCGTCGCGCAGCGTGCAGCAGATGCAGCCGTTACTGAATTCCACCAGGGTCTCTTCGGTACGCCGCAATGCCGCGCCGCCCTCGCGCACCAGCTGCGCGTCGATGTTGACCTCGCTCATGTCGTTGACGATGACCGCCACCCGCAAGCCGTCGCGGTTGTGCAGGATGCGATTGAGCAAGGTGGTCTTGCCCGCACCCAGAAAGCCGGACAACACGGTGACGGGAAGGCGCGCATCGCGCTTGGGGGACAGAGACATCCTGAGAGCCTGGCAGAAGAGAAGTGTTACTATATAACATCAATCCGACCGGATGCTTCCGATGCGCGCCACCGCCTCCCTGCTGGACAGCTCGGCCATCGCCTTGTCCGGGCTGTGCCTATTGCATTGCCTCGCCCTGCCGCTGCTGGCGGCCACGCTGCCGCTGCTGGGTGTCTGGAGCCGGGCCGAGTGGGTACATGTGGTGTTCGCCACGGCGGCGGTGCCGCTGAGCGGCTACGCGCTGTGGAGCACGCATCGCCGGCACGCGCTGCCGGCGCCGGTCTGGGTGCTGGCGCTGTGCGGGCTGGCCGGTCTGGTTTTTGGAGCGAGCGGTCTGGCCGGCGATGCGCTGGAGACACCGGTCACGGTCGCCGGCAGCCTGCTGCTGGCCAGCACGCATCTGCTCAATCTGCGGCTGCGTCGCCGACATGGGGCATGCGCGAACTAGCGACCGGTCGGCGTACGGCGCCATTGCCGGAGCGGCGCCAAGCGGGAAGTGAGGTGGCGCACGCATCGCCGATCGATGCGCGCCTTGCTGGGCTCGAGCACCTCAACGCATGCCGCGCGTCAGTGTCAGTGCTGCCGCCGTGATCACCTTCGCGTCATCGTCCGTCGCGTCCGCTTGGCTTGACGACGGCCTACGCAATCCTCGATGACCTCCCGGTTTGCAGCAGCACGCTCGTACCCAATTCGCCCAGGCACGCGCACAGCGTGCAGCGTGCACAGCCACGATCGGCAGCGCTACAGCGAAAAACCCAGCAACACCGGGTCGTGATCGGAACTGCGCCACGGCCCGGGCAGGTTGCGCTTGGCGTAGCCGGCGGCGTCCATGACATCGGCATTGATATGCCATTCGGCCGCGCCCCGCAGTTGCTTGGCCATCGCCGGGCTGAGCAGCGCATGGTCCAGCCGCCCGCTCAGGCCGTCGTAAACGTAGCTGTAGGGCTGCTTCACACCGGCCACTGCAAACGCGTCCTGCCAGCCGCTGGCGCGCAGGCTGCGCATCGGCATTTCCATCGCATAGGCATTGAAGTCGCCCAGCAGCACGGCGAGCTTGGTCTGCGCACCAGTGGGGTCGGTCTGCAGCCACTGGTGCAACCGCTTGGCCGATTCGGTCCGGGTGGCATTCCAGCAGGCCTGGCCGTCCTGCTGATCGGCGTCGGCCCCGCTGGCGTTGCCGCAGCCCTTGGACTTGAAGTGATTGGCGACCACCACGAAGGTGGCTCCGCGCGCACTGCGGAACGCCTGCGCCAGCGGCACGCGACTGTGGTTCTCGAACGGCCCGCCGGTCAGCGTGGCCGGCTTGCCGACCGGGGTGACCTGCGAGCTGCGATAGAGGATGCCGACCCGGATCGCATCGTCGCCCGGGCCGCTGCCGGTATCGACGAACTGCCAATCCTTGTCCTTGCCGGCAGCGTTGAGCGCGGCCACGAGTTGCGATACCGCCGCATCGGCGCCGTTGCCGTCGTTTTCCACTTCCATCAACGCAGCCACGTCGGCACCCAATGGCACGATGGTGGCGACCAACTTGGCCAGCTGCGCCTGGAATTGTTCGTGCGTGCGTGCGCCACGCTTGGTCGGGAAGCCACCGCCACGGCCATTGCCGTTGAAGAAATTCTCCAGGTTGAACGAGGCGATACGCAGATCGCCGCCCACCTGCGGCGCAACGGCTGTGGGCATCGCCGGCAAGGTCAGTGGACCCAGCACCTGGATGCGGTAGTTGCCGTCGTAGCGTTGGTCGACGATGCCATCGACCGATTTGAGCAGGCTGCCGCTGCGCAACACCGGATCGGCCGGCAGATACGACACCGTCCTGGGGCTGCGGCCGTTGCGCGCATCGTCCAGCAACACGCGACGGCGTGCGTTATCGGCCTGCGCCTGCACGAACGCCGGCGTGCCGGCAGCGGCGACCTCGCTCGGCTGCCACAGGCGTCCGCCGAACGCGGCGACCAGCTCGCCGTCCGTGTCCAGGCGGTCGCTGCCATTGAGCGTGAGCGAGGCGATGCGCACGTGCTCGCCTTCCAGCGCTTCCCAGTTGGCCGGCGGCCCGCTGAGCATGCGTACCGGCACCGGCTGGCCACTGGCAAGCCGCTCGATGCTGCTGGCGTCCACGCTGGTCAGGCTCGCCTCGCCACCTGCCGAGACCTCGCGCACGGTGCCGACGATGCGCACGCGGTCGCCCACCGCCAGTTCGGCATTGCCGGCCCCGGTGACGAACAGGCCATGCGAGCGCCGCGGCTCGAAGCCGGGCTGCTGCACGAACAGGCCGGCCAGCCCCACGCGCGTATCGGCGGTGACGATTCCTTCCACCTCCACCACCCGGCCATCGTACGGGCTGCGGCTGTCTTCGCCCTGCACGTCGGCAATCGAGAGCCGCTGCGCGGCACCATCGGCAGCGCTGCACAGCAACGGAGCCAACAGACCAACCAAACCGAGCACAACCAGCGGGCGAGGCGACATCGAACGACTCCAGTAAGTGAATCCAAACGCAAACGCCGCCCGGAAGGCGGCGCGTGATAACGAAAGCGCAGAAACAGGCTAGCAAACCAGGGGGAATGACCGCCAGGCACGTGCGCTGGGCAACCGTGATGCGGCTATTGCGTGCCCCAATGCAGTGCTGCAGCGCCTACGCACGATCTGCACGCGACGCGCTCCATGGCAACGCAACGCGGGCGATAAGCTGTATCAGGCGCGAATCGCAGACCCATCTTCCCCGGCAGCTTGCCAAGCCCTTACTTGAGGTTGCCCAGCATCCAATCGACGGTGGCGCGCACCTGCTCTTCGGTCAGTGCCGGGTTGCCACCCTTGGGAGGCATGATGCCGCCATCCGGACCGGTGTAGCCCTCGATCGCGTGTTTGTACAAGGTGTCCTTGCCCTGGGCGATGCGTGCATCCCAATGCGAATGGTCCAACGTGGGCGCCTTGCCGACACCGGTGGTGTGGCAGGCGGTGCACAGATTGTTGAAGATGGTCTTGCCGTCGGTCGTACCGCCGTAAGCAGACTGCGAGGCGGCCTTGGCCAGCGCTGCGGCCTGGGCTGCGGCCTGTGCGGACGCGCCAGTCGCACCGGCATAGACCGCGCCGACAGGCGCAATGCGTTGCAGCACGCGTTTGGCGGCAGTCGGCGAGACTTCGTCGGGGATGGCGCGTTGCAAATACGCTGCCAGGGCGATCAGGCCCAGGGTGATCACCACGAGTAAACCGATCACCATCGAGAATTTTTTCAGGAACTCGAGGTCGTAATTCCGCACGCGCTCACCCCTGGCTGTTGGTCGAAGACCTCTGCTAGCGCCGGAGTATAGAGCACACTTTGCGCCAGTCTGACCAGCCTGCATGACAGTTTTCGCAGAGGTGGGAGCTGCACGCCCGGCGGGCGGACGCTCCTGTCCACGGGCACGCTCGCCTCGTCTGGTCAATTGCCGCAGCGCCGCATGCCGCGCATTGGTCTCCGTTGTGGGAATTGCGTATCATTCCCAACAACTACGGTGGCGCGGTTCTCGCCTCGCCGGTCCCGTCCCTGAGGAGTCGCCGCGATGAAATCCTTCCTGCTGTCCTGCCTGGCCTTGGCCAGCATCAGCCTGTCTGCCCAGGCCCACGAAATCTGGATCGAGCGCGACGGCAGCGGCCCGGTGCGCATCTTCTTCGGCGAGCCGGCGCAGGAAGCGCTGGACCACGGCCAAGACGAGATCAAGCGCGTGGTCAAGCCGAACGTATTCGGCACTGCCGGCAAGGCCGGCCCGCTGCAGCGCGGTGCCGAGTTCCTGACCGCGCCGCTGGCCGGCAGCGGCGATGCGTGGTTGAGCGACGACAGCGTGTTCGAGCCATGGAAGGGGGAAGCCGGCGGCTTCGAGACAGTGAGCTATTACGCACGCGCCGGCCGTACCACACCGGCTGCAAAGCTCGATTTCGAACTGGTCCCCACCGCTGCCAATAGCAATACGCTGACCGTGCTTTATCGCAACAAGCCACTGCCCAAGGTGGAAGTGACGGTGATCGACCCGCAGAAGTGGCAGAAGACGCTGACCTCCGATGCCAAGGGCCAGGTGACGCTGCCCAAGTTGCGCGCTGGCCGCCACATCCTGGTAGCCACCAACAAGGAACCGGTGCAGCGCGAGATCGCCGGCAAGCAGGTGTCGATGGTGCATCACATCAGCACGCTGACGTTGCTGGCCGAGTAAGCATGGTCGGCACGCCTCCCGCGCACGCATGGAACAGGCGCCGTCGCTGCGTCGCGGCGACGCCTGGCTTGCCCGTTCCACGCCCCACGCGGTGGCCACTTGCGTTTGCCGGCCCACCCGGCTCGGCAACGTTGCGCTGCGGTGTGGCGGTTGCTCCACGTCCATCGCGCACGGTGGCGTGATGTCCAGCGCATCGCCCTTGCCGCTTGCCTGGTTCAGGCGCCCCTGGCTGGGGGTGCTTGCGCGCACGCTGGCAGCCATCTTCGGCGGCTACGCGCTGGCCAGCGCCACCAATCTGTTGTTGGCGCTGGTGTTGCCGATGCCGCGCAGTGAAGCGGTATTGAGCAGCATGCTGATCGGGATCGTGGTGTGCGCGTGTGCGCCGTTATGGGCCTTCGCCACCGCCAGCGTGTGGCGCGCCTGGGCCGGCATCGCAGTGCCGGCGGCGCTGATGTTTGCGCTGGCCGCGTGGCTGCAACGGAGCGCGACATGAAGCAGGGCTTTCGCCAGTCGATAGCGTGGCTGCATACCTGGACCGGGCTGCTGGTCGGCTGGGTCTTGCTGCTGATCTTCATGGGCGGCACGGCCAGTTATTACCGCGACGAAATCAGCCGCTGGATGCGCCCGGAGTTGCCCACCACCACGGTGAGCACCGCCACTGCGCTGCGCAGTGCCGAGCAGTATCTGCAGACACACGCAGCCGATGCAGTGAGCTGGAACATCACCTTGCCGGATACGCGCACTCCGGTGGTGAGCATGTACTGGCAGAATCCCGCGCCCGCCGACGGCAAACCTGTCGATCGCCGGCAGATGTACGGCACGGCGATCATCGACCCGGCTACCGGCAAGGACATCGCCGCACGCGACACGCTGGGCGGCGAATTCTTTTACCGGCTGCATTTCGACCTGCATTACGTGCCGGTGATGTGGGCGCGCTACATCGTGGGGTTCTGCGCGATGTTCATGCTGGTGGCGATCATCAGCGGGGTGATCACGCACAAGAAAATCTTCAAGGACTTCTTCACCTTCCGCCCCGGCAAGGGGCTGCGGTCATGGCTGGATTTCCACAACGTCAGCGCGGTGACCGCGTTGCCGTACCACGCGATGATTACCTACACCGGCATCGTGACCTTGATGTTCATGTACCTGCCGTGGGGTATCAAGGCGCGCTATGCCGGCGATGAAATGCGTTTCTACGACGAGGCGGCCAATCGGGTGGCCGATACGCGCAAGGCCGCGGGTGTACCGGCACACATGCTGCCGCTGGAGCAGTTCGTGGCACGTGCGCGCAGCGATTGGCGTGGTGGCGAGGTGGGCAGCGTGGCGGTGTCACTGCCCAACGATGCGCATGCTGCCGTCGGGGTGAGTCGATTGGCCGACAACCTCTCCACCGACGTGCCTTCCATCCTGTTCGATGCCGTGAGTGGCGAGCGCCTGCAACGCAGCGGGCCACCGGGCGGTGCCAGCCAGACGCGCGGGGTGATGGTGGGTCTGCATCTGGCCCATTTCGCCGGGCCATGGCTGCGTGCGCTGTTCTTCGGCTCCGGCCTGCTGGGCTGCCTGATGGTGGCCAGCGGCGTGGTGATGTGGGCGGTGAAAGAACGCCCCAAACATCTGAAGGCGGGGCGCATCGGCTTCGGCCTGCGCCTGGTGGACGCACTCAACATCGGCACCGTGGCCGGTTTGCCGATCGCCTTTGCCAGTTTCTTCTGGGCCAACCGCGTGTTGCCGGTGAGCCTGGATGCGCGCGCAGCGATGGAGGCCAATGTGTTTTTTGCTGCGTGGGCCACGGCGTTGCTGGCTGCATTCGTGTGGCCGCGGCGTGCGATGTGGAGCTGGCAGCTATATCTGGGCGCGGGATTGTTTGCGCTGGTGCCGGTGCTCAACGCAATCACCACTGATGTGCATCTGGGCGTGACGCTGCCGGCCGGGCAGTGGACACTGGCCGGTGTGGATCTGGTGTGCCTGTTCCTGGGTCTCTGCCTGGGGATCGCCGGCGTTCGCCTGCAGCGTTGGAAAGCGCCGCAGCCGGCTTCGGCGCGACGCGCGCGCGCTGCTGCCGCAACACCTGCACCGCCAGCCGCGCCGCTCCAGGAAAGCGCATGAGCGTGCTGTTATTGCTGGCGTTGAATTTTTCCGGCTTTGCTGCCCTGTGCCTGGCGATGGACAAGCATCAGCAAGAGTTGCGCGGCCGCCTGCTGGGCACTACACGATCGCGCCAACTGCGTGTATTGGGTTGGTTGCTGCTGAGTGTCACCTTCGCGTTGGCGGTGCATGCGCAGGGCTGGGGCATCGGCGCAGTGCTGTGGCTGGGCACGTTGACCGCCAGTGCGGCGGTGCTGTCGCTGTGGCTGCTGCCGTATCGGCGCAGCGCGATCGTGCCGGCCGCGGTGGCTGCGCCAGTGCTGGCGGGCGTGGTGCAGGTGCTGATTGGTTGAAGGTTGGTCGCGGCTAACCAGATGTCTACCGCGTGCGTTTGCATGCCTAACCGGCGTCAACGATCAGCATAAAGAGTACGAGCGACCGGCCGATGGGCTCGCCGAGCTAACGCGAGAGGCGATGGACTTGATCGTCAATCTACGCGTGCGCTGGTTCCGTCAGTCGTGTTTCTGGAGGGCGACCGCGTCTCCTGCAGCGCGAGGCGTTGAGACCCTCCTCGCTACGCATTGGATTATCGCCACAAGCACGTGCCGTGACGTTCGCGATACCGATGTCGAATGACGCGCTGCACGTGGTGCGCGCACATCAGCGCGTGCCGAGTCACACCACCGTCGGCGGATCGCCCCAACTGCGGCCATCGCGCGGCAGGCGGCCATCGTCGAGGACGCGGAGGACGCGCTCGGGCTGCAGCATGTCCAGAAACAGCACCACGTTGACGCCTTCGGGCCGCGCCATGCTGGGGAAGATCACGCCGGGGATCTCCGCTTCGCGCAGCAGGTCGCCGAGCACCCAGCTCACCGGTTCGATCTTGTTGACCAGCGCCTTGCGCCAGTCGTCGGCCCAGTCGGCCCACACCGCATCCCAGCTGGCATCGAGCAGACGCAGATCGGCCAGTGCCGGAAGATCGGCGGCGTAACTGACCAGTGTCAACGGTGGCAGGAACGGAGCGGCCTGGGCATATTCGGCCGCGGCGGTTTCCAGTTGCAGCGACAGATAGAGCGCCGGCTGGCCGAAGCGATTGAAGCGCCCGCCCGAGCGCGCCGCACCGGCACCGCTCAGCGGTTCGGCGGCCCAGCGCGGGGTAAAGGCGCGATAGAGCGTGCAGTGCGCCGGGGCGCTCAGCTTCAACCGGCGGACCCTGCGGCGACCGTGCGCAGATAGGTCAGCGCATCGTCGGTACGCCCCTGCTTGACCACTTCCAGCAAGGTGGCGAACTCGAACGCGGGGATCGGCGTGTTCTTGAGATGGAACACGACCTGGCGCTCGTCCGGTTGCACCTGCGCCATCGCCACCAGCAGCCGCGACAGGTTACGCAGCAAGTCTTGGACGCGCGGGCTTTCCGGGTGCACGCGCAGGCTGTTGCGGTGCACGCCGGCCAGGTCGGCGAGTTCCTGTTGCGAAAGATCCAGCAGACTGGCCATGGCCGAGGGCGACAGGATGGTCCGGTCCGGCACCCGCAGACGTTCGGTCAAGGCCAGTGGATTGAGAACGGCGACCATCGCACGGCTCCGGCAACGTAGGCGCACAGTATATGCACAGTCGGCTGCATCTGGAAGGCACATCCGTATGTGCGGTCAGTGCACTGTCAGCCGCTCGCTTGCGCTGCCCCCACCGCGCGCAGACAGAAGCCGCAGATCGCTTCGACCAGTTGCTCGCCCTGTTGCGGGTCGCCACGGCTGGGGGCGATCGGCCCCACCAAGGCCTCGGTAAACGCGCCGACGATGCAGGCAGCCGCGGCGTCCAGCGACTGCTGCGGAAACTCCCCGGCCGCCACGCCTTCGGCAAGCAGCTGGCGAAACACCTCACCGAAGAGGCGGCGGCCGCGGATGCGCTCGGCGTCGACCTCGCTCTCCACCGGCTCGGCGATGAAGGCGTATGCCAGCGCCGGCCCGGCCAGCGCCCGCCGTACGAAGGTGGCGATCGCGCTACGCAGGCGCTCGGCCGCGCTGGCCTGGGTGGCGGCGATGGCACGCAGGATGGCCATTTCACGCTGCACCGCCTCGTTTAGAACTTCCACGAAAAGTTCGGCTTTTGACGGGAAATGTCGATAAATCTGCCCGGTCGATACGCCCGCAGCCGCGGCCACCGCGGTGACCGGTGCATTGCGGTAGCCGCCTTCGGCGATCAGGACGCGGGCCGCGTGCAGGATCCGTTCGCGATTGCCGGCCAGGCGTTCTTCCATAAGGGCGGAGCGTCGATAAGCCATGGTGTGATTCTTGGTTCAATAGTTGAATTTTAGTTCACTTTTTTGTTGTGGGCCGCTAGTCTGGCCGCATTCGCCGCGCGGTCCGCCCGCTCCCACCCGGCACATCCCGATCCCTGTGGAGTTGTTGCATGCATGTGCCGTCCTTGAACTTCGAGCTTGGCGAAGAGATCGACCTGCTGCGCGAAAGCGTGGCCGCCTTCGCCAGCCACCATATCGCTCCGCTGGCCGCGGCAGCCGACCACGATAACGTGTTCCCCGCCCAGCTATGGCGCCTGCTCGGCGAACAAGGCCTGCTGGGCCTGACCGTAGAAGACGCGTACGGCGGCAGCGGCATGGGCTATCTGGCGCATGTGGTGGCGATGGAAGAGATTTCGCGTGCTGGCGGTGCGATCGGCTTGTCGTATGGCGCGCACTCCAATCTCTGCCTGAACCAGCTGCGCAAGAACGCCAGCCACGAGCAGAAGCAACGCTACCTGCCCAAGCTGTGCAGCGGCGAGCATGTGGGCGCGCTGGCGATGAGCGAGGCCGGTTCCGGCTCGGATGTGGTGTCGATGAAGCTGCGCGCCGATGCGCGCGGCGACCGCTACGTGCTCAACGGCAGCAAGATGTGGATCACCAACGGCCCGGATGCCGACGTGCTGGTGGTGTACGCCAAGACCGACCCGGACGCCGGCGCGCGCGGCATCACTGCCTTCATCGTGGAAAAGGGCATGCCGGGCTTTTCCACCGCGCAGAAGCTCGACAAGCTGGGCATGCGCGGCTCCAACACCTGCGAGCTGGTGTTCACCGATTGCGAAGTACCGGCGGAAAACGTGCTCGGCACGCTCAACGGCGGCGTACGCGTATTGATGTCCGGGCTGGACTTCGAACGCGTGGTGCTGGCTGGCGGCCCGCTCGGGCTGATGGCCGCAGCGATGGATGTGGTGCTGCCGTATGTGCACGAGCGCAAGCAGTTTGGCGAGCCGATCGGCACCTTCCAGTTGATGCAGGCCAAGCTGGCCGACATGTATGTGGGGCTCAATGCCTGCCGCGCGTATGTGTATGCGGTGGCACGCGCCTGCGATGCCGGGCGCACCACCCGCCAGGACGCAGCCGGCGCCATTCTTTACGCCGCCGAGAAGGCAACCTGGCTGACCGGCCAGGCCATCCAGGTGCTGGGCGGCAACGGCTACATCAACGACTATCCCACCGGACGCCTGTGGCGCGATGCCAAGTTGTACGAAATTGGCGCGGGCACTTCGGAGATCCGCCGCATGCTGATCGGCCGCGAGTTGTTCGAACGCACCGCCTGACGGAGCCACCATGAGCGTGATCGATAGCCAGCTGCAGGTCAGCGGCGAGACTTTTCAACACAACGCTGCCGCGATGCGCGCGGTGATCGACGACCTGCGCCGCACCCTCGCCCAGACCGCCCGCGGCGGCAGCGACGCCGCACGCGCCAAGCACACGGCACGCGGCAAGCTGCTGGCGCGCGAGCGCATCGATGCCTTGCTGGATCCAGGCAGCGCCTTGCTGGAAATCGCGCCATTGGCCGCCCATGGCATGTACGACGACCAGGTCCCGTGCGCGGGCGTGGTGGCCGGCATCGGCCGCGTGTCCGGCGTGGAATGCGTGATCGTCGCCAACGACGCCACCGTCAAGGGCGGCACCTATTACCCCGTGACGGTGAAGAAGCATTTGCGTGCGCAGGAGATCGCGCAGCAAAACCGGCTGCCGTGCATCTATCTGGTCGATTCCGGCGGTGCATTCCTGCCGTTGCAGGACGAAGTGTTTCCGGACCGCGACCACTTCGGGCGCATCTTCTACAACCAGGCCACTCTATCCGCCCAAGGCATCCCGCAGATTGCATGCGTGATGGGATCGTGCACCGCTGGCGGCGCCTATGTGCCGGCAATGAGCGATGAGACGGTGATCGTGCGCGAGCAAGGCACCATCTTCCTGGGCGGCCCGCCGCTGGTGAAGGCCGCCACCGGCGAAGAGGTCAGTGCTGAAGACCTGGGCGGCGCCGATGTGCATACGCGCATCTCAGGTGTGGCCGATCACTTCGCCGACAACGATCTGCAGGCGCTGGCGCGCGTGCGCGCCATCATCGCGCAGCTCAACTGGCGCAAACCTGCCGCGTCGTTGGCGCTGCAGGCACCATTGCCGCCACGCTATGCTGCGGACGAACTGTACGGCGTGATTCCTGCCGACACGCGCAAGCCGTTCGATGTCCGCGAAGTGATCGCGCGCATCGTCGACGATTCGCGCCTGGACGAATTCAAGCCACGCTATGGCAGCACGCTGGTCACCGGGTTTGCGCACCTGCATGGCTACCCGGTCGGCATCATTGCCAACAATGGCATCCTGTTTTCCGAGTCTGCGCTCAAGGGTGCGCACTTCATCGAGCTGTGCACGCAGCGCGGCATTCCGCTGGTGTTTCTGCAGAACATCACCGGCTTCATGGTCGGGCGCAAATACGAACATGGCGGCATCGCCAAGGACGGCGCCAAGCTGGTGATGGCGGTGGCCTGCGCCAAGGTGCCCAAGTTCACCGTGGTGATCTGCGGCTCGTTCGGTGCGGGCAACTACGGCATGTGCGGGCGCGCGTACTCGCCGAACTTCTTGTGGATGTGGCCGAACGCGCGCATCGGCGTGATGGGCGGCGAACAGGCGGCCAGCGTGTTGGCCACCGTGCGCCGCGATGGTATCGAAGCCAAGGGCGGTACGTGGTCGGGCGAAGACGAGGATGCGTTCAAGGCGCCGATCCGCGCGCAGTTCGAGCAGCAAGGCCATCCGTATTACGCCAGTGCTCGGCTGTGGGACGATGGCATCATCGACCCGGCCGATACGCGCCGCGTGCTGGGGCTGGGATTGTCGGCGGCCCTGAACGCGCCGATCGAACCCACGCGCTTTGGTGTGTTTCGCATGTGAGGTCATGGGGTGCACTGCAGCCGCAGTTCTGCGTGCTGGGCTGCCCGTGCTGGTGCGCAGGCTGGAGTGAGGTTCTGTCGTATGCGTGCCGGCAATCGCGGACGTTTGCGCAGGTGGCTTGCAGCCACACAACGCCGCGTGACAACCAGCCTGCTTGCACTCGATGTCCGTGTGCAACAGACAAGCCGTTTATCTTCGTAAGACGACCCGCCGCTACGGCGACGTGCAGAGACTGATCCGATGACCCAGCGCGACCCTATCGCCGCAGCAACGCAAGCGCCCTTCGACAAGATCCTGATCGCCAATCGCGGCGAGATCGCCTGCCGGGTCATCGCCACCTGCCGCGCCCTGGACATTGCGACGGTGGCGGTGTACTCGGATGCAGACCGCAGTGCACGGCATGTGCGCATGGCGGACGAGGCGGTGCATATCGGCGCCGCCCCCGCGCAGCAGAGCTATCTGCGTGGCGAAGCGATCCTGCAAGCGGCACGCGCCACCGGTGCGCAGGCGATCCATCCCGGTTATGGCTTCCTGTCGGAAAACGCGGCATTTGCCGAGGCCTGCGCGCACGCTGGCATCGTCTTCATCGGTCCGCCGGCAGCGGCGATCCGCGCGATGGGCGACAAGAGTGCGGCCAAGGCATTGATGCAACGGGCCGGCGTGCCGCTGACGCCGGGTTACCACGGTGACGAGCAGGCGCCGGCATTCTTGCGTGCGCAAGCCGATGCAATCGGCTATCCGGTGTTGATCAAGGCCAGTGCTGGCGGTGGCGGCAAGGGCATGCGCCGTGTGGATGCCAGCGCAGCGTTCGACGATGCGTTGGCCAGTTGCCAGCGTGAAGCGCAATCGGCATTCGGCAATGCGCACGTGCTGGTGGAAAAATATGTCCAACGGCCACGGCACATCGAAATCCAGGTGTTCGGCGATACGCATGGCGAGGTGGTGTACCTGTTCGAACGCGACTGTTCGGTGCAGCGCCGCCACCAAAAGGTGCTGGAAGAAGCGCCCGCGCCCGGCATGAGCGAGGCCAGGCGCGCCGCGATGGGCAAGGCGGCGGTGGATGCGGCGCAGGCGGTGGGCTACGTGGGTGCCGGCACCGTGGAATTCATCGCCGGCCCGGACGGCGATTTCTATTTCATGGAAATGAACACCCGTCTGCAGGTGGAGCACCCGGTGACCGAATTGATCACCGGCACCGATCTGGTCGAGTGGCAATTGCGGGTCGCCGCAGGCGCGCGCTTGCCGCGCAGGCAGCACGAGCTGCGCATCCACGGGCATGCGCTGGAAGCGCGCCTGTACGCCGAAGATGCCGAGCGTGGCTTTCTACCCTCCACCGGCACGCTGCGTCAGTTGCAGATGCCTGCTGCCAGCGCGCATGTGCGCGTCGATGCGGGCGTAGAGCAAGGCGACACCATCAGCCCTTATTACGACCCGATGATCGCCAAGCTGATCGTCTGGGATACCGATCGCCCGGCCGCATTGGCACGCATGCGCGCGGCGTTGGCGCAATTCCACGCGGTAGGTGTCACCACCAACAGTGCATTTCTGTCGCGCCTGATCGCGACCGACTCGTTCGCGTCGGCGAATCTGGACACCGCTTTGATCGAGCGCGAACACGCTGTGCTGTTTCCAGAGGCGCGCAGCCCCGACAACGCCTGGTGGTGCCTGGCAGCGGCGTTGATTGCCGATACATTGCCGGCAGTGGCCGTTGATCCGGCCGATCCGCATTCGCCGTGGCAGCACACGGACGGTTGGCGCATCGGTGCGCATGCAGCGCAGCGCATCATCCTGGAAGCGAACGGCGAGCGCCGCCAACTCGCTGTGCGCCCGGATGCCGATGGCTGGCAAGTCACCAACGCAGACCAGACCCATACCTTGCGCTACCACCGGCACGAGACGGGCTTGCGCGTGGAGATGGATGGCCGGCAATGGCGTGTACAGGTGTTGCGCGACGGCGCCACGCTGACCCTGATCGGGGCCACGCAGCGGGCCGTCTTCCGTCACCACGATGCGCTGGCAGAAGCCGACCAGCCCACCCAGGAGGCCGGCGGACTGACCGCACCGATGCCCGGACGCATCGTGTCCCTGCCCGCAACAGTGGGCCAGCCGGTCGCCCGTGGGCAGGCATTGGTGGTGCTGGAAGCGATGAAGATGGAGCACACCCTGCACGCGCCCAGCGATGGCACGATCCAGGCATATCTGGTGGTCGAGGGCGATCTGGTGGCCGACGGTGCGGCGCTGGTGGAATTTGTGTCCGCGTCTGCGTAGCGGCGCATGGCAGGGTGACCAACGGCACGTTCGCCTGCGCGCACGCTGCCGCTAGCGTGGCAAATCGGCCGGCTCGGCCGCCTTGCCACCGGAGTCCCCATGCATCGCCTGCTTCTTGTTTCCAGCATGCTGCTCGCGCTGTCTGCGTGCAGCGACAAACCTGCACCCGCTCCCGAGAAAGCGGCAGCACCTGCACCGGCTGCCACGGCGCCCGCGGCGCCGCCCGCGCTGATCACCCGCGATGCGCTGTTCGGCAATCCCGAGCGGGCCAATGTCAGCATCAGTCCGGACGGCAAGTACCTCAGCTGGGTGGCGCCGCTGGAAGGCGTGCTCAATGTCTGGGTTGCGCCGGTGGATGCGCCCGACCAGGCGCGCGCAATCACCAAGGACACCGCACGCGGCATTCGCAATTACTTCTGGACCTATCAACCCAATACCTTGTTGTATCTGCGCGACAACGGTGGCGATGAAGATTTCCACCTGTTTTCAGTCAATTTGAACGACGGCAGCAGCAAGGATCTCACCCCGTTCAAGAAGACCAATGCCGAGGTGTATCGGGTCAGCGCACAGCATCCCGAATCGATCATGGTCGGCATGAACGACCGCGATGCCAATTGGCACGACCTGTATCGCGTGGACCTGGCCTCCGGCAAGCGCACGCTGGTGCAGAAGAACACCGACAGCCTGGATGCCTACCTGCTCGATGGCGACTACCAGCTGCGCTACGCCACGCGGGCCACCGACGATGCCGGCAGGGAGTTGCTGGTGCCCGATGGCAACCGCTGGAAGAGCGTGGACCGCATTCCGTTCGAGGATGTCACCAACACCGCACCGGAGGGCCTGACCGAGGATGGCAAGACGCTGTACATGCAGGATTCGCGCAACCGCGATACCGCAGCGCTGTATGCCATCGACACGGCCAGCAACACGCGCACGCTGCTGTTCGAAAACCCGCGCGCCGACGTCGGCGCCACCTTGAACGACCCCAAGACCGGCGCGGTGCAGGCGGTGTCCACCGACTACCTGCGCGAAGAATGGAAGCCGCTGGACAACGGCATTGCCGCGGATCTGCAGAAACTCAAATCCCTTGGCGGCGGCGATGCCAGCGTGGCCGCGCGCACGCTCGACGACCGCATCTGGATCGTGGGCTATTCCGCGGCAGAGACCCCGCTCACCTACTACCGCTACGATCGCGCCGATGGGGGCAAGCTGACCAAGCTGTTCTCCGCACGGCCCGCACTGGAGGGCAAGCCGCTGGTGCCGATGTGGCCACAGGAGCTGACCGCACGCGACGGCCTCAAGCTGATCAGCTACCTCACCCTGCCGGCCGAAGCCGATGCCAACCACGACGGCAAGGCCGACAGGCCGGTGCCGTTGGTGCTGTTCGTGCACGGCGGCCCATGGGCGCGCGACAGCTACGGCTACGGGCCATACGAGCAATGGTTGGCCAACCGCGGCTATGCGGTGCTGGCGGTGAATTTCCGTGGCTCCACCGGCTTCGGCAAGGCGTTCACCAACGCCGGCAACGGCGAGTGGGCCGGCAAGATGCACGACGACCTGCTCGACGCGGTGCAATGGGCGGTCAAGCAAGGGGTCACCAAACCGGACGAGGTCGCCATCATGGGTGGCAGCTACGGCGGCTATGCCACGCTAGTCGGCATGACGTTTACCCCGGACGCCTTCAAATGCGGCGTGGATATCGTGGGCCCGGCCAATCTCAACACCTTGCTCGGCACCGTGCCGCCGTACTGGGCCAGCTTCTACAAGCAGCTGACCCGGCGCATGGGCGACCCCGCCACCGAAGCCGGCAAGCAGTGGTTGACCGACCGCTCTCCGCTCACCCATGTCGACAAGATCAGCAAGCCGCTGTTGATCGGCCAGGGCGCCAACGACCCACGCGTCAAACAGGCCGAAAGCGACCAGATCGTCAACGCGATGAAGGCCAAGAACATTCCGGTCACCTACGTGTTGTTCCCCGACGAAGGCCACGGCTTCCGCCGCCCGGAAAACAGCAAGGCCTTCAACGCAGTGACCGAAAGCTTCCTGAGCCAGTGCCTGGGCGGCCGCTTGCAACCGATCGGCGCGGATCTGGAAGGCTCCAGCATCACCGTCCCGGAAGGCGCCGACAAGATCAACGGCCTGGGCGAGGCCTTGAAGACGCATACGCAGGCGATTCGGAAGTAAGTCCACGCCGGACTTGTTCTAGCCAGGACACGAAGACCGACGGTACTCCGCCGTCGGCTTTCGCAGGCGCTACGCACCACCGCAGCGCTGCTCGGATCGTCAGCGAGCGGCGCCAGATATCGAAGGGTAAACCAGGTGTATCACGGGCAGCGACCAATTCGTCGACGGCACACGCTTCGACATCGCGAGAAAGCAAGCAGACTGACCTCACACGATTGTCCGTCGCGGCTCACGTCGCTGCGGACCAAATCGCACCAAGAGGATCCAGCTCTGCTGTCACCATGGTCGCAGCGCGCCAGCCAAAACCGCATACAGCGAGAACGCCTTGCGACGTCGGGTCCAACCCAAGCGCGCGCTCAAGATGTTTCTCGTTCACCGCACCGGTAATAAACGCACCCAAACCGAGGTCGGTGGCCGCCAGATACAGCGTCTGCGACAAGTGCCCAGCTTCCAGCGCAACCACGCGATACCCTTTGGCATGCTGTCTGTATTTCCAGAAGGTTCGATCAAAGCGCGGCACCAAGGCAACCAGCACATGCGCGTCTGCGAACCAGTGCTGCTGTCCTACAGCCTGCATAACGAAGTCATCGGAGCACGCTAGGCCTGACACACGCTCTAAGGCGTGACTATCTGCACGATAGTGGTACACGCCAGATTCCAGATCCTGGACGTTTCTCACCAAAAGATAAGCCTCGATAGGATGCAACCCGCCACCGGAGGGAACATTCTTTTTAAGGAAAACCAGGTCATCGCCCACCTTCACCTTGGCATGCGCAGCGAACACCCGCTGCAGCATATGGGCGAACGTCTGTAGAGGAACGGGCCTGCTCTGATCGAAATTACGACAGGTGACACGCCGTGCCAGCAAGTCGTCAAAATCGTTTGCGACCGTGGGCGGCAGTCCGATGAGTGTTCGATGGTCATTCGTCGGCAACACCTCCGGGGGCGCGGGCCCCAAGACACGCCGCATTGCCACCGCTGTATCGGTGCCAGAGTCCCGGGTGTTCTTGACTGCATCTACGCCATCCCATCGCGTAAATGCGTGCAGTACCGCAGCAAGCGGATGCCAGTGCGAGGCCCTCAGACGCGAATCGGCTTGAGCAAAGCTGCTGCCTTGCGTGTGTTCCTCCATCACCAGGCCCTGCGCGATCAAGCCGTCAAGCGCCTCACTGTCGTATGGCAATCGGCTCGTCCAACTGGAGGGACTCAGCTCACCCAGCAACGTCCGCTGAGTTTCTGACACTGCCACCGGGGCATCGAGATGCGGCGCCAATGCAAACCACTGCATCGAATGGTCCAAGCCATTGCCGCCTCTCAGAAGACTCTCCAACGTATAAGACACGGTCTCACGTGGCTCCAGCACGACAATTGCGCAACGCTTGACCAACATCATGTTCTCCAGCGATCTGAGGTACACCGTATGCAAAATATTTCTGCTTCAGGGATAACGCCCCGTCGCTGCCTAACTTGAGCCCAATGCGTGATACCGCTCAAGCCGGCCACCTTAGGGCCGCTATGTGTTACTTGATCCCACTGAGGTGCCATCGATGCCAATGCTGAAGCTTGAACCTGCTGTCGCAAGCAACCTGATCGATCTACTGTCTACCGACGATGCCTTTCGTGCATTATTCGTCTCCGACACATTAGAGGCACTGCGACGGGTTGGGCACATCGCCGCACCTGGCGACGACATCGAGGCATTCGTTCGCGATTGCGCATGCAATATCCAGTTGGCCGATAAGGATGTAATCGCAGGTGCGCGTGAGCAGATCAACACCATGCTGACGTCAGGGACCTCACACATCGTCCCTCAGCTGGATGCCGGTTACAACGGCGATAGGACGCTCAAATAAAGGACAGTTTTCTGGCAGGCTGCAGGTTTACCCCTGCGCCTCTGCTATCCACGAATCTTCCGCTGTTCTCAGATCGACCAGATTGAGCGGCTGCAGACAGTACCCGCATTCGATCTCCGCGTAAGCCAACCCTCGATGCTGGCGGATCCAGTCGTGTTGAATGCGTGCATCTGCGTTACGCTGTCCAAGTCGGGCAGCGCGCATTGCGGTTGCCCGTGTCTGGAATCGCGACATCGAATCCAGATAGGGACTGAGCATGCGGAATGCATCGTCTGGCCGCTGCTCGGCCAATAGAATTTCCGCATCGACAACCGCACCCAGTTCCACCACCAAGCGGTTGGCGTACGCCAGTGGCGCCACCTTGACCTGTTGCCGGACCTTGGCGGCACCATGGGTATCGCCGGCGCGGGCCATGATGAGCGCGGCAGCCAATGCGGTGGACAAGTTGTCGATCCTATCGATTGGGACATCTGCGCCCAAATCCCGCAATGCCAACATTGCCCCCTCGTTGGCGACCTGCGCGGCTTTGGGTCGCTGCCCGGAGGCAAGCAACGCAGTCGCTAGCGGGACGTAATAGTTGATGCGATCAGTTCCTCTCCTGGTCAATCCTGCACTCAGTCCGACTTGGGCGTGCGCGACTGCGGCGTGCAGATCCCCTTCATCAAGAGCGATGGTGGTACGCGTGATGTCGGCATGGAAATTGCTCTTGTCCACTTGAGCAAGCGCATCACGGGCGCCCGAGTAGTCACGCTTCGCAGCCGCGACGGCAGCTTGACGCAGCAGCGCGCCATTCCATCCTGATCCGACCGCTTTTTTTACTGCCTGATCGGCTTGATCGTATTGACCAAGAGCCAGCAAGATACGTCCATACATATCGAGCGATACGCTGCCTGCGCCGGATCAAGAATCTGCACGCCCCAGCTTTTTACGTACAGCGCCTCGCGCGGGGGGAGCCTGGACTTGAATTGCTCGGCAACTCTGAGCGTTTCGGTCGCCTTCTTGTAATCGACATTGGCGAAATGGGCGCGCACTTGACCAAGCCAGGCCAGCGCAAAGTGCGGATCGATATCGACGGCTTTTTGGAAGAAATCCAAAGCAGCAACGTATTTCCCTTCCGAGTAACGTTGTTGTCCTAGTGCATAAGCGCGCAACGCATCGAGACTAGATGTGGTGACATCCGGCAAGGCAGGGCTGTTTTGTCGAATACTGTCGCGGTTCTCGCCGAGCTGCGTCCTCAGTTCGCCGGTCACGGTATCAACGGCAGAAAGAATCGACGGATTTGAGCCGAATGCGGTACTCACAGCGACAGTCTGCTGGGTTTTCGGGTCGACCACTTCCACGACGAAACGTGTGCGCCCCCCAACGTAACCCACAGAAGGAAGTAACACCGCTCGCGCACCGGTGCGTAATGCGACATCCGACGCGTTCTTGCGGTCCAGCGGATCTTTGGCGGGATCTTTGCGCATCAGTGCTAAGGAAGGTCTGAACAACGAGACCTGACAGGGCGGAAGGTGGCGTCGTTCCGAAGAGTGGCTTTTGGAACTTCGGA